>NZ_JAPPTM010000049.1:0-10071 GCF_027587105.1 Vibrio sp. RW | reverse complement strand
ATAGCTTATTATCAGTCTATAAATAGTAGCAACAACAGTACTTTTAAATCAGTTTAATTTTTTCAAAAGGAAATATCATGATGGAAAAAAAACATTGGTCAAAAACTCAACTTTTACATGAAGTAGTAACAAACCCAAATATTTTAATCAAAGGAAAACATAGTTATTATAGCGATTGCTGGGACAATGGGTTCGAGGAATCAGTTGTCAGATACTTGCATGGTGATGAAGTTAGCCAACAGTGGGAACCTCTTTGGGAAATAGACAAACTTCATATTGGCAATTATGTTTGTATAGGAGCTGAGTCCATTATATTAATGGGAGGTAATCATACTCACAGAGCTGATTGGTTTTGTCTCTACCCTTTTATGGAATACATAGACCAAGCTTATGTTGGAAAAGGAGATACCCATATTGGGGATGGCGCATGGATCGGTATAAGGAGTATGATCATGCCGGGAGTTTCCATAGGAGAAGGAGCTATTATTGCCGCTAATAGCCTTGTTACGAAGAATGTTGCACCTTACAGCATTGTTGGAGGCTCCCCAGCTAAGTTTTTAAAATATAGATTCGAGCCTTCTATCATTGAAGAGCTATTAAAATTAAAAGTTTATGATTGGTCTGAAGATAAATTCGAAGCTCTTAAAAGTGATTTATGCTCTTCTAATATTGATTCGTTAAAAAAGTCAGCTTCTATTTATGATTCGAGTATATGATATATACCTGATATAAACTTATCATATTGATATGGTGGTAAATGTACTTACACCATGCTAGGACGTGAACGTAGTTTGATGGATTTATTTTGACTAGCTCGTTACTCATTTAATCATAGGGTTAACATCTCAAGTAAAGGTTCAAAGACAACGGAACGTAATATGTATCAAACTACTTTCAGTTTATAATCTGGCTGTCTACGCCAAATTACCCCTACCCTAAAAGTCTTTTGACCCCACTTCGTTTCGTTTTATTCAAGATAACCATAATGACTCCTTTTTGATGAGTCAGCACGATTTTAATGGGGAAGAAGTGAGTCAATATTAGGTTCAGCCTTTATCAAATCTTTCATATAGTTGATCATGTAATCATAGATTAATACGAGAACTCTCATCCGCATTGAATGAGAATTCCATTGTGTAGACTTTTTCTGGCTAGTTTTTAGAGCAGGAATTTATAACCTAGCGAAATCATCAGTAGACTGAGTGAGACTGAGTGAGACTGATATGGTCCGTTGAATCAGTTTGGCACCATACTTCATGGCCGATGAACTCCCGACATGGTTACCAAGTAAATTCATTGCTGCTAAAGGTATTGCCAGCATATATAGGACATTACCTGCAATCATAAATGCGAATAATGCGCCTATGTTGGAATAAAAGTTAAACAGCTTTGAAGTCGCTGATGCCGAAACTAAATCGAATCTAAGTAAGTAATGTAAGGCTAGAATTAAAAAGCTACCTGTACCTGGACCAAAAAATCCGTCATAAAAGCCAATGACAAATACAGCGGCTGGAACGCCAAATAAAATGACTTGTTTGTTGATTGGATCTGAATTTTCTTCATTACG
Organism: Vibrio sp. RW; assembly: GCF_027587105.1. Lineage (NCBI taxonomy): Bacteria > Pseudomonadati > Pseudomonadota > Gammaproteobacteria > Vibrionales > Vibrionaceae > Vibrio > Vibrio sp. RW. Next base: position 8,504 of record NZ_JAPPTM010000049.1, on the reverse strand, counting down.
ATTCTTCTTAGGAATGAAAGATAAAATAATTCCGAACGGAAGCATAAAAAGAATGATTTTTCCGATTGTGTCAGGGTCAAAGTAAAGGATCGCTTGTGCACCCGCATACGCACCAATGAGGCCGGCTGGGATACCAGTTGCCGCTGCGGTCCAAATTACTTTCTTATTTCGAACAAAATTTCGAATAGCTGCGATAGTACCTAATGTGCTGACAATTTTTTCTTGCCCCAGAGCCAATTGAGGCGGTAATCCTGCAAGGATAAATGAAGGAACTAAGATTAGCCCTCCACCGCCAGCTACGGAGTCAATAAAACCGGCCGCAAAAGCCGATACCATTAATGCTATTAGTATCAAAAGTGTAATGTCGTTACCGAAGAGTTCCATACTGAAAAGTTCCTGTCGAAGTTATCGATCGTAGATTTTGAAAAGTACAGAGGTATCCATGCGACCAAAACCTTGCTGCTGTAGAGTTTGATATTCACTGTCTACTTTTTCTGTTAGCGGAAGCGTAACACCCATCTTATTAGCTTCATTTAGGCAAATGCTGAGATCTTTATGCATCCAGTCAATAGCAAAACCAAAATCGAACTTATCTTGCGACATAGTCACGGTTCTATTCTCCATTTGCCACGAACCTGCGGCACCATGCTTTAATACATCAACTAATTGGTTAATATTGAGATCTGCTTTTTTTGCCAGAAGGAGACCTTCGCTTAGCCCTTTTAATACACCTGCAATACAGATTTGATTAACCATCTTACTGCGCTGTCCCTGCCCATTTTTACCCATTAAAGTCGATTGCTTACCATAACTTTGCATCACGGGCTCTACGTGTTCAAAAACCGTTTGCTCACCACCACACATAATTGTCAGAGCTGCATTTTCAGCTCCTGCCTGACCACCTGATACTGGAGCATCGATAAACGAAACATTCTTTTCCATACATGCCCTGGCCAATTCCTCTGCAAGCTCTGCAGATGTTGTCGTGTGGTCAACCAAAACAGAGCCTGTAACCATACTTGCGAGTACACCGTCTTCGCCATATACAACACTTCTTACGTCGTCATCATTCCCTACGCATAAAAACACAATGTCACAGTTAGTCGCAGCTAACCCTGGAGTTGGCTGGTATTCACCAGAAAATTCTTGCGCCCATAATTTTGCTTTGCTTTCTGTACGATTAAACACTTTGATCTTGTACCCTGCTTTTGCAAGATGACCCGCCATTGGAAAACCCATTACACCTAAACCAATAAAAGCGACGTTGTTTGATTTCATTTTATTTTCCTTAATCTTTTCCAATATGTTGAAATTCTGGGAAGGCTGGAACGATACGCTCTAATGTACTCATCCCAAACAGGCGAGCTAGCCAGCGGTCTGAACCATCCGATCTGGATTTAAAACCTTCACGGCTATGTAAAAGCCGTTGGTTCTTAATGATCAGTAATGTACTTCTTGAACACTTTGTTTTTTAAGTGTCCCTACCTTTTCTTTTAGCATTTCTTAAGCCTAATTTGATGTTGTTATAGTTTATATTGAGTTATATCAATATTGTTTAAGTATAGATTATTTCTTAAATTGAACTATGTCAATGTGGGGTTTTGTTTTTATTTAAAAGAGTAAAAACTAAAAAGACATATGTTATAATCGATTAAAAATCAGGATTGTCCGGGGAGGCACCTTGTGAGCAATAGTAAATTCATTCATATCGCAGAAGTTATAGAGCAGAAAATTGAAACAGGTGAGTTCCCGCCAAGCTCAAAGCTACCCACTCATCGATTACTTGCAAAGGAGCTAGGCACTACACCTGCAACCGTTGCAAAAGCTTATAAGTTGCTTAATGACAAAGGGTGCTTGGAGTCATTTATTGGACGCGGTACGTTCGTTCGAGCTAACTCAGAACTTGATAAAGCCATCCAAGCTCCCGATAAAGAAGAAAACTATAACTTCTCTATACTTCAACCTTGTCTAGAAAGAAATGTACCTGCGTTGAAAAATGCCTACCGACAATCAGCGGATATACTGACCTCTGACGTTGTTGGATATGTTGAACATTCAGGGCATGACGCTCATAGAGCGGCTGGGGTTAAATGGGCGGAAAAATACGGCTTAGAGGGAGCAAACAGCGGGAATATGTTACTGACGAATGGGGCTCAACACGCTTTGTCTTTACTCATTGATGCTTTAACAAAGCCTGGTGATACTATTCTAGTCGAACGACTTACCTACCCAGGTATTCTGGCCATTGTAAACATGTCAGACCGTCATGTAATTGGTGTCGATCTTGATGAGTATGGTTTATGTCCAAAAGCTTTGGCGAGTGAAATTGATGCACACCAAGCCGCCATGGTGATAACTGTTCCTAGCCATCAGAACCCAACAGGGCTCTCAATGCCTGAATCCCGAAAAAAGGAAATAGCACAAGTTATTAACGATAAGAGAGTGTGGTTAGTTGAAGATGATATTTATTGCTTTTTAGATGATGAACCAATACCTCCAATAGCTAATTTTGCTCCAGATTATACGTTCCACATTTCGGCACTATCTAAAGCTATCAGCCCTGCTATGCGTTGTGGTTACTTAAAAGCCCCAGAAAGTCAGATAACAGCTCTCAATGCTAATATTAGAACTAACATTTGGCTTGCGTCTCCAATTAATTTTATTGCAGCGACTTTGTTGATTGAATCCGGTGATGCTTTTCGGTTAGCGGATCAACAAAGAGAAGTTGCGAATGAAAGGCAGAAGATGGTGAGGGAGATTTTTACTTCTATAGAGTTCACGGCGTCTGGATATCATATTTGGTTACCACTACCTGCTCATTGGCAGCCAGATCGATTTGCTATGGAAGCCAAAAACCGAGGTGTAATAGTTACTAGTGGTAGTTACTTCTGCGCAAATAATGAAAGTACGCCACATGTCAGATTATCTTTGATGTCTATTGGGAATGAGGCTCGATTGAGAGATGGCTTGAATCAGCTCCAACTATTATTGGACTCTGACATTAATGGCTTTTTCCCATATTAAGGAATCGAACAAATGGTTTTGAAGTAACGAAGGTGTAAATTAGCTTGGTGAGCCTACCCTTTTGAATCGCCACCATACCAGTAAACACAAGCTCTCCACATTATGATAAAACCTCAACCCAATTGAATCATCAGGAAAACAGAGGCAAATATCGTTATCAGAGATGATGAGTCGAGTCTTTGCATCAATAACCTAGCAATGTAGACTCAATACTCATAGACAATGAAACTCATAAAAGGAAGAAATTGTGGCGCAATTTAAATATAAACAACTAACCCAAGAAGAACAAGATAAGCTGGATGCTGCAGCATTTCGTCGACTATTGGCGCATTTAGACTCTAATAAAGAGGTCGCTAATATAGACTTAATGATTTTAGCGGGCTTCTGCCGAAATTGTTTTAGCAAATGGTATGCTGCTGAAGCTGAATCTATAGGCGCTGACCTGAACTTGGACGACGCTCGAGAACGTGTCTATGGGATGACATATGACGAATGGAAGAGTAACCATCAACCAAAAGCGACTCCAGAGCAATTAAAAGCATTTGAAGCTAGCCAGGCAAAAAAGAAATAAAGTGTCCATACTATAAAAGCCTGCAATTCGCTAGGAGCAAACGCAGGCTTTCAATATTGTTACACTATTCCGAGCTCATTAACCGTGCGAGTTCATTAACCATGAGAACTTCTTCCCACGTTGTCATGACTAAGCTCTTTATTAAGCTCAGCTTCCACGTGACCCGGAGAGCGTGTTGAGCCAGAAATCAGGCGATACATCGCAGGGATAACGAACAGAGTAACTAAGGTCGCAAAGCCCATACCAAAGAAGATAACCGTACCCACAGCGACTCGGCTTTCATAGCCAGCCCCTGCCGAGGTAATCAATGGAATCGCACCTGCTAGCGTCGTAAACGCCGTCATTAAGATTGGGCGCAAACGTCGCGCCGAAGCGTCGATGATCGCATTTTCAAACTCAATACCACGGTCACGCAATTGGTTAGCAAACTCCACGATCAAAATACCGTTCTTAGTTACCATACCGATCAACATGATCATACCAATCTGGCTGTATACGTTGAGACCTTGACTCATCAACACCAAGCCTAAGAAGCCACCAAAGATACCCATAGGTACAGTGAACATCACCACCAGTGGGTTAATGAAGCTCTCAAACTGCGCGGCCAATACCAAATACGCCACCAACATAGCTAGTGCAAACACAATTAGGATGCTTGATTGGTTCTCTTTGAAGTCTTTTGATTCGCCCGAGTAGCTCACTGATATGTCACCCGGTAGCTGCTCAATCGCTTGTTGATCAAGAAAGTCCAGAGCATCACCCAGCGTATAACCTTCCATTAGGTTCGCTTTGATGGTCACCGATTTCTGCTTATTGTAGTGCGACAAACGAATCGACGATGCGACTTCTTCAATGTGGGTTAGCGTATCGAGCGTCACTAGCTCGCCAGACTGAGTTCGCATGTAAATTTGACTCAAGTCATTCGCATTGTTAAAGCTATTCTCATCACCACGTAGGTAAACATCATACTCTTCACCGCGTTCAACAAACGTTGTTTCACTCTTACCACCAAGCATGATTTCTAATGTATCTGAAATGTCTAAGACGCTCACACCCAGCTCTGCTGCACGCTGTTTGTCTACCGTAACCAATAACTCTGGTGTTTTCTCAGAGTAATCGATATCCGCACCTTCCATCATTGGAGAGTCTTCAGCCGCTTGCTTTAATATTTCGCCCCACTTTTGTAATTCCGAGTAATCAGAGCCACCCAACACAAACTGTACAGGCTCACTAGAGCCACCTTGGAAACCTGGCATGAACGGGAATACACGCACATCAGGAATACCATTCAAAGATTTTCGAACTTCGTTCAATGCCTCTTGCGCCGTCACATCTCGCTCGTCCCAATCTTCTAGGATCATGATAACGAAACCTGTTTGGTCACCCGCATTACCACCAAACGCTGGTGATTGAATGCTGAATGATTTCAAGAAACCTTGACCAAGCAACGGCATTAATCGCTCTTCAACAATGTCCATGTTGGCAGACATACGGTTATAACTGGTTGCATCAGCACCACGAACAAACGCAAAGATAACGCCACGGTCTTCTTGCGGAGTTAGTTGCGAAGGCACTTGCTGCATCAACCCATAACTGCCGCCCATACAAGCGAGAATGATGATTGGAGCCGCCCAACGCCAATGTAGAGCACGACGTAATACTGCTTTGTAACCACCTTCTAGCTTGCCAAAAATGCGTTCAACAAATCGATTGAAATGGTTCGGTTTCACATTCGCTTTTAAAATCTTGCTGCCCAGGACAGGTGTTAACGTTAATGCCACCACAGACGAGAAGATCACCGACATCGCCAACAGTACCGAGAACTCAGTAAACAACAGGCCAACCATGCCATCCATGAACGAGATTGGTAGGAACACCATGACCAGAACTAGCGTGGTTGCGATTACCGCAAAGCCTACTTCACGCGTGCCTTTATAAGCGGCAAGCAGCGGCGATTCACCACGTTCAATGTGGTGGAAAATGTTCTCTACTACCACGATGGCATCATCTACCACCAGACCGATAGACAGGATCAGTGCCATCAAGGTAATCAGGTTGATAGAGAAGCCGAAGTAGTACGCCGCAATAAACGACGAGATCAAAGAGACAGGAACCGTCACCGCAGGGATCAGGGTTGCACGTGCTTGGCCAATAAAGACGTATAGCACAAGGATAACCAAACCACCCGTAACGAAGAGTGTGCTATATACCTCTGAGATAGAACGATCGATAAAGACGGTTGAATCATAATCCACCGCTAGACGAGTACCATCAGGCAAGAATTTTTGAATCGCCTCAACTTCCCTATGTACTAAGTCAGCAACCTCAAGTGGGTTCGCATCTGACTGAGGTACAATGCCCATACTGACGTTAACCACGCCGTCACTTTTAAAGGTTGAGTTTTCATTTTCTGCGCCAATGTAAACATCAGCCACGTCTTTCAAGTAGATAGGTGTGTTATCTGAAGCTCGTTTTACTACTAAGTATTCAAAATCTTTTGCTTGGGTATACGAACGAGCAGTACGAACCGACATCACAATTGCATCGTTACGCACTTCACCACCCGGGCTTTCAATGTTCTCACTGTTTAACGCCGATGTAATATCAGAAGCAGTTACTCCACGTCCCGCCATCTCAGCAGGTTTCAGCTTCACGTACATTACTTTGTACAAGCCGCCAGAAATATCCACTGAACTTACACCAGAGATCAAACTAAAGCGATCAATCAACACACGCTCGGTGTAATCAGTTAACTGCGTTCGGTCCATCTCGGTTGAGCTGAGGTTGATGTAAACCGATGCTTCACCACTACCATTGTTCTTATAGACAATTGGATCGTCGGCTTCATCAGGTAACGATCGCTGTGCTCGAGCTACTGCATCACGCACATCACTCACACCGGTATTTAGATCATAACCCAACTCAAAGGTAATAGTGATTCGTGAAGAGCCATTTCGGGTAGTCGACTCAATTTCATCGATACCGCTAATTCCGGAGAGCTGGTCTTCAAGATTAGAAGTAATCTGGCTCTCAATGATGGTGGCTGATGCCCCTTCATATCGAGTACTAATCGATACTACCGGGCTTTCAATATCTGGCATCTCACGAACTGCAAGCTTGCTAAACGATACAAGACCAAACACAACCAAAAGCAAGCTCAGTACGATAGCTGCTACTGGTCTCTTGACTGAAACATCAGATAACAACATTAGTTAGCGCCTTCTTGTGTTGCTGTATTTACATCAAGATTAGCTGTAACGCCATCAAGTTTAGCTGAGTGATTAACGGCGAGTTCTTGAACCAACACGCCATCGCGCATATTCACGATGCCTTGCACCACGATCTTCTGACCAATCTCGATACCTTTATCAATCACGACTTCGTTATCGATACGCGCACCCAAGAACACTTCTGTTCGAGTTGCCTTGTTATCTTCGCCAATCACGTAAACAAAACGCTTCGTACCAGAGTACTCCAATGCTTGAACCGGGATAATCGGAGCTTCAACTGGTGGGAAGTCCATATTAGCTGCCACTAACATGCCCGGTTTCAAGTAATCATTGTTGTTATCAAAGTGGATTCGAACTCGTAAATTCAAGGTTTCAGCGTTGATACGTGAATCAATGCCAACCACTGTGCCAGTGAACTGAGTATCACCCCATGCACTAGTGCGAGCCGTTACTGTCATGCCTTTAGACAATTTAGAAAGGTAACGCTCAGGAATTTGGAGATCTAACTGCATGACAGATAGATCATCTAAGGTCACAAGTTCAGTACCAGATGTCACCATTTTACCGCGGCTAAAGTCAATAAAGCCGACGGTACCAGAGAAGGGAGCACTGATATGAAGATCTTTAAGATTGGCATTTGCGGCAGCCAATCGAGCATTCGCAATCTCAACATTGGTTTTCTGCGCATCAATTTCAGTTTGCGTAATCGCGTTACGTTTTACTAATCGTTGAAATTCCGCCAGCTTACGTTGCTCATCTTTTAGGTACGCTTGCGCCTCTGCAACCGCGGCTTTGGCTTTGTCGTCATCTAATTGGACCAACATCTGTCCTTTAGTGACATCTTGATTAGCTTTGATGTTGATAGAGTCAACCCTACCCGCTACTTCAGAAGTAATGATCACAGATTGCTCGGCTTCTAACTTACCGACCAAAGAAAGAGACTGACTGACTTGATGGACATCGACCTGTTCAGTAACAACAGTGACAGCGCTTGGGCCCATCAGTTTTGCTAGTGTGGTTGGAGACGCCATAACAATCGACAAGATAAAGAGGGGTAAAACAGATTTACGCTTCATAATAATGGTCTGCAAGTAAGGTTATACCAATCACAGTGAGCAAGTGGTCAGAAATAGCGCAGGAAAAAGGCTTGAGAACAAGGCAGCTCTTTTCAACTGATAGCTACGATAAGTAGTTATTCTACAATCAAAAATTCTAACGCCGTTATCGAGCATTTTAACAAGCTAGGATGACACCTTGATTTACTACGATTGGTATTATTATCTATAAATGAAATTAATCGTATTCTATCAACTGATGAATGCTGTAACGTCAAGAAGTGTAAATCTAGATTAAATTCCATTTACGTTTCATCACGTTTTGGACACATAGAACACAATACAGAAAGCCAATCACCTCAAGGTGTTACCTATTAATACGTAAACCTTAGTACAGATGTTCACTTCCCGAGCAATATGCGTACTTTTCGCCATCTTTGCCCAAAAAGGCAGCATTCAACACAAAACCATAAGAAAAACTCTTTACAGGTTTAACGTGTTTGCTATGATGCGCTCCGCACTTGAGAGATGCGTTGGGAAAAACATCTCTTTAGCCTATCCATTATGAGTTAGGAAAAAACACCCTGGAGGGGTTCCCGAGTGGCCAAAGGGAGCAGACTGTAA
>NZ_JAPPTM010000048.1:0-14079 GCF_027587105.1 Vibrio sp. RW | reverse complement strand
GTTTAGAATCTATAAAGTGCCGTGTTTTTTCTTTTAGTTTTTTTGAATAGCCATGTAAATTCCTTAATAATTTGCCATTGTAAGCACAGTGTATAGTAAGAGTATTAAGGTACGCTTAAGCATAAAAAAGCCCGTTATAAAACGGGCTATTATCCATTGTTGTGCGCTATTTAAATGGTTGAGTTATATACGTCAAACTGCATTTGCATAACGCTAGACTGCTCACCTTCAACTAAAGCAATAACACGCGTTTCTCGGCCTTGTAGCTCTGTCGGAATTTTTTTAGTTTCGATAAACGTTTGTTGCGAAATTTGCTCTTCGCTCACATTAAGCGCAAGCAGTGCTGATTTAACCGTTTCAATACGTTTTAACGCTAGCTTTCGGTTGTATTCAAGTGAGCCCTTTTTACTGGTATCGCCTATTAAAATAACACTCAGTAGTGGTGAATTTTCAATAGAGCGAGCAAACTCGGCTACTTTTTGCTTTGCATCAGTAGTAAGTGCATGCTTATCAAATTCAAAGTTAATTACCACCCCACGAGTTGTGCTTATGTTTTCCTCAAGCGGGCAACCGTCGTTATCTGTTACCGCTTTAAAGGGCGTGTCTGCACATTTATCGCGCTCGTTAATAACCCCATCTTGGTCTTGATCAAGCAAATCATTAGACTGTAATTTTTGCTCGTACGGACCTGGCTCTGTCGCACAGGCTGTTAAAAGTAAAGCGGCACTTAATAAAGCTATTTTTTTCATTATTATCTATCTCCAAGCTGCCAAGAGTCTGGCTTATCTACTTTTAAGGCACTTACTAAACGACCCGTTGCATTGATCAACCTGTAGCTGGCAATACGTTGATCATAAGCTGATTCAATATAGTTTCTTCTTGCTGTGAATAATTCAATTTGCGAATCAAGTACAGCTAATAATGAACGACGCCCTAAGCCAAATTGTATTTCGTAACCTTGTTGTGCCACTTCAGCATAACCAACGTTTTCCTGATAAAACTTCTTTTGCTCGTCTAAAAACACATAAGCATTCCACGCGAAGCTAGTAGCCTCTTTGACCTGTCTGTGGGTTGAATCTTTTACAGCTACAGCTTCTTGATAGCGCCATTTTGCGGCATCAGTATCAGCATTAGTTTTACCGCCGCTGTATAAATCGTAACTCATAGTTAGCATTATACGGCCATTGACATCTCGCCCAGGCGATCCTGATATATCTCGGTTATCTGCAACATCAAGCTCTAAACTCACTTTAGGCCAATACCCACTTTTCTCTCTTTGTATTTGTTTATCAGCAGCTTGAATATCGTAAATAGCGGCAGCAATCTCAGGATGTGCGCTTTTTGCAATTCTCATCGCTTCCTCTAAAGAGCTAGGTATAAAATGCGCATCTGCTTTAGGAATAACAAGGTTTTCGGGGTACTTGCCGACTAGATCATAGTAATTTGCTTGTATGTCTAATAAGTTGTTTTTAGCCACTAAGTAGCCAGACTGTGATGTTGCTAAACGTGATTGCACTTGAGCTACATCGGCATCACTTGATAAACCACGTTGGTGGCGCTGCTCAATATCACTTAAAATCTTTTTATGTATTTCGATATTTTTTTCAGACAATTCAATTAATTCAATTGCTTTTAATAACTCTAAATAGACTTTAACAACTTCAAGGCTGATATTTTCTGCCTCAGAGATCAAACCGAGTTGATCGGCGCGTGCTTCGTTATCTAATCTAGCCACCTCAGAAGAAGTGCTAAAACCATCAAACAGCATTTGTGTAATTTTTAAGCCCAATTCTCGGCGGTCTAATTCTGTGTCAAATTCGCTGCCCGATTTATAATTCACATGCTCATAGCCATAGGCCGCATATAACCGTATTTGTGGTAAGTACTCACTAAATGCACTGCGTTTATCACGATACTTAGCTTCAAAGCTCGCATACTTTTGCATTAAGCGAGGGTTTGTATTTAATGTTTCTGCTACCGACTGCTCTAATGTAAGAGCACTTGCATACCCTGGTGTTAAAGCTAAAACAGAGAGTAATCCGATAATTCGCATTTAATATTCCTATTATGGTTCACGCATGGCATTTGCCTTTGCTCTTAGCAAAGGTTTTAACCAGTAATCTAAAACAGTTTTTTTCCCAGTAATTATATCTACCTGAGTTTGCATACCCGGTATGATAGGCTGCTGAGCAATCTGACTTACGGTGGTTTTTATAAAAGCTTGGTAATAAGCGGTGCCATCTTCTAAATATTGCGCATCCGCACTAATGTATGTGACCTCACCTTCTAAACCTCCGTATATAACAAAATCATATGCAGTAAATTTTACCTTTGCTGGCATACCCACTCTTATAAAGCCAATGTCCTTAGGCTGTACTTTAGTGTCAATTAAGAGCTGATCATTTTGCGGCACAATTTCCATCATAACTTCACCAGGGTCGATGACACTGCCGATAGAACGCGAGACTATATTTTTAACCGTTCCTCTTACAGGCGCTCTTACCTGTGCTTTTAACAGCCTGTCCTCAAGCGCTTTACTACTTTGTGAAATTTTGGCCAGTTCATTACTCACTTCATCTAACTGATTTTGTGTATCGGCTAAATAATCAAATACAATCGCTTTGCGTTCTTCAAGTACCTGGCTTTTGGCTGCTCTAAGCTGCTGTAGCAGTGCCGTAGCTTGGTTTAGTTCACCTTTCATTGCAATTTCATCGCGTTGTAACTTAACCAGTTCCATTTCAGCAACAGCTCCAGCATCTACTGCGCTTTGCGTTAACTCTACCTCTCTGCTCGTAAGCTTTAAGCTTTGCTTTAACGCTGAAATATTAGCCAGTTGTTCATTACTTGCCTGCTCTTGTTGCAATAAGCTTTGCGTACGCTGCTGTAATTGTGACTCGAGCTGAGTTAAACGAGATGTGTAAGTGTTATAGGCTTGCCTATATACCTCTGGCGACACGCCTTTTCGTGGTATTTCTAGGCGCTGAATTGTGGCTCCAAAACTACTTTTATCATCAAGTTCAACACTTTTAAGCTCTGTTAACAGGCGGTTACGCCTAGCAAGTAAAGACTCTCGCTCTTGGCTTGATTCAGCAAATGCTGCGGCAAAGCGAGTTTCATCAATTAAAAGCAATGGGTCGCCCACTTCAACTAACTGTCCCTCATGTACAAGTACTTCTTTTAATATGCCACCGTCGAGGTTTTCTATTGTTTGTACACGCTGAACAGGAATAACAGTGCCTTGTCCAGTAATTACCTCTTCTAGCTTAGCAAACTTGGCCCACAAAACGACTGAAAACAGCAAAATAAAAACAATAATAACCAACCGCTTAGCTTGCTTTGCAGCTTGCAGCTGCCCCATATATAAATCAGCCATTATTTAGACACGCTCCCACTATTGGCATTACTTACTCGCGTCACTTTTTTACTCACCAGTTTTACGCCGCCCGATACTTTTTCGCTAAATAATGATTTGGGGGTTTCTATACTCTTTAATCGACCATGGTCAATAACAAAAATCCTGTCACATATTGAGAGCATCTCTTTGCGGTGGCTAGAAATAACCACAGTTTCTGTACGCTCTTTTAAAGTTTTAATTAATAGTTTTTCATGCCCTTCATCCATAGCTGAGGAAGGCTCATCTAATAGGAGTAATGAATTATCACTTTGTAATATTGCGCGAGCAATGCAAACAGCTTGTCGTTGTCCTCCAGATAAAAATCGGCCGAATTCGCCTACTTGCGTTTCAAGTCCCGACTCTAAGCGATCAATAAAGCGACTCACACCTGATTGCACAAGCGCTTTTGCCAGCTCCGTTGGGTTGATGTCTTGAGCGCCTAACGTGATATTCTCAAGCACAGTGCCATAAAATAGGCTTGGGCTTTGTGCTACCCAGCCGCTTTGTTTACGTAACGCACTTAAAGACCAGTGTTTTATGTCAATGTCATCTATTAATAGTTGCCCAGACGTTGTTCTGTATTGACCTGCAATAATAGCCAGTAAGGTAGACTTACCGGACCCTGCTCGTCCATACAAACCAATTTTTTCACCTTTTTTGATATCAAAATTAATATTGTGAATAGCTTCAAGTTCTTGCTCATGATATTGAAAACTTAAATAACGAGCTGTAATATTGCCACTTAACGTTGCATCAATGGTACTTTCGCCGCTTTGCTGCTCTTGCTCTAACGCCATTATATTTTTAACGGACTCAATAGCCGTTTGAGTTTGCTTGTACTTTAAAACAAGCCCAGCCAACGATGATATTGACCCTGATGCACGCCCACTTAACATAACAATAGCAATCAGTGCGCCCATACTAATATCGCCATTACTAATTAAGTACACACCGAAAACGATTAATCCAATACTGGTAAATTGGCTGAGGCTAGAAACGGTATGCGTTAGAGTTGTTGCACTGTGACGTGATTTATTTTGCCAATCAACCATTTGTGCGAGTGTTTGCTCAAGCTTTTGTTGTGCCCCTGCTTGGCCATTCATTTGCTTAAGCTCAACAAGTTGGTTTAAATTTTCAATTAGATACGCTTGACGCTGGGTAGATAGCTTAGATGCCTGCTCTACGCTTTCATTTAATCTAGCTTGGAGTACAACACTTGTAATAATAACAACACTAAGCACGGCTACAGGAATAAGTACAATTAATCCCCCGAGCCAAAAAATTAAAGCTAAAAACAATAAGGTAAAGGGTAAATCAATAACAGAGACCAAGGTTGCAGAGGTGATAAATTCCCTTACGCTATCAAAATCTTGTACTTGTTTTGCATAAGCACCAGAAGAAGCTGGGCGCTGCTCTAGCCTCATACCGAGTACTTTAGCGTACAACATACTGCTAATACGTAAATCTATTTGCCTGCCTGCGGCATCAGTCAAATGCCCTCGCGCTTGTTTTAAAAGCCAGTCAAATACAATCGCTATTGTTGCACCCGTTGCTAACACCCATAACGTATCCATAGCTGCGTTTGGCACAACACGGTCATACACATTCATGGTAAACAATGGCACCACTAAAGCGAGCAAATTCACAGTTAGTGAGGCCAATAATAATGAGTTATAAAATGGCTTTACCTGATCCCACGCAGGCCTTAGCCAGCTTGGAATACGGGTGTGGAGTTTTTCAGAGCGTTCATCGGTTACATTATCGTGCGATAAGTACCATATAAGCTCTATATCTATGTCTGTTAACTGCTTGGGATTTGCATCATCTTGTGAGCTAAACGTACTTTTACCGCCGTTTTCAAAAAGCCAGAAAAAACCATCTTTATCGAGTACCAAAGCGGGATAAGCATAATGTTTAGGCGTAGTTTGTAGTTGAGCACTTACATTAATGTTACTTAATGCTTGCTCTAAATGATGCGCCGAAAACTCATTACTTGGTAAACCAAGTAACAAGTTGTCGCTTTGATGACGCAAATGCAAGGCATCGGCAATATGCTTACCGAGTGCCAACATTTGTTCCCGGTTAAGGATTAGCTTCATACGTTTTCATCACCACTAGTCATACTCGCAATAGTCTCATCATGTGCAGTGTCGCCACTACCAGACATTTCACTATAATCAGCACCACTGGCACTTGCTGTACGCGCTGAGTTACTTGTAGCCGACTCAGAAATAGTTACATTCACTTCCTCTGTAGCCGCTTGTTGCGTTTCACCATCGAGTGTAGCGAATGCATTGAGCGTTAGCGTGAAGCTATCACCTGCATCGGCGTCAATAATTTCGAGAGCTTCAATATCAGCAATATCAACGGTCCACGTATCACCTACTTTTTCTCCAAAGTTAAAGCTGTATCCATCAGGTAAGCCGGTAATTTCAATATAGCCGGTTTCATCTGCTGCAGGGTTTTGCAAGTCTGCATCTAAGTTTAGGGCAATATTGTTGGTTGAATTACTTGTAACATCATTTGCGGCAGTCCATACAGGCGCATCAGCTTGAGGCTCTAACTCAATAATAAACTCTGATGATTGTGTATCACCCACACTTGTTACTGTTTCGCCATTAATTTGTGCGCTATCAACAGTTGCAACATCAACACTCATGTTCAATGTACCAAACGCAAGACCACCGGCATTAAAGTCAAAGTTTTCTATTGAGCTGCTATCGCTTGTAATTGTTGCGCTAAAGCCGCCATTACCATCACTGGTAAAGAATACAGTTTCACTCCCAATAGTAATAAACGCTTCGCCGTCAATATACTCAAGAGCACTACTGTCCGAATCGGCTGCTATATTAACCGTTAACTGAATTGTCTCTGAGCCATCAGCCTCTTCACTAAATGCTTCAAGGTCAATAGTCATAGTGTCATCTTCTTGCCCGTCGTAGCTTTCAAACGGCTGCTTAGAAAAGTCCAATGCGTCGGCTTCTGGGTTTACTACAACCATAAACGAGGCTGAGGTTTGTACAATTTCACCAGGTGATTCGTCTTGTGTAAGGGCATTTAGGGTTAATTCAAACTCACCACTAAAATCAAGCGGTGGTACAATAATTAAACCAGCTAATTGCTCTGCAGTTACGGTCCAGCTTGTGGTGTCTTCACCATTAAAGGTGCCACCGTCTTTACCGTTATTAACAAGTAAATTACCATCAGCGTCTTTTAGTACGGCATCTTTTGGTACGCCCGAAATAGTAATTGATATAGTTTCAGAGCCGTCATCATCTTTTAGAAGCGCGCTTAAGCCTGCTAATGCTATATCGGCATCTTCGCTCCCTTGTGCATCTGCCACTGTTAATACGGCTTCATCGGTTACCGCCTCTACTGCAATACTAATTGTATTAGTAACTTGCGTTGTAGCTGTAGCTGTACCTGTACTTAATTGAGCGGTATCAACTATGGTTGCCGTTATTTGAATATCAATATCAGTTCCTGATTGGTCCTCAATTGGCTCAACGCCAATACCAGCAAGCGCAGCGGCAAACTCTGCTTCTGTCCCGTTATAGGTGTATGTGTTATCGCCGTTGTCGGTAAACATATTATTAGGGTCATATAGCCCCACACCGTCCGGTAAAGTAATAGTAATAGGCTTACTGAAATCAACCTCTTCAACTCCCCCATTTTGCTGAGGGTTTGAATCATCATCCACTTGGTTTAAATCGGTTAATGCTAACGTTAAGCCAAGCGCTGTGGTGCGGTTATCTTCTTTAATTTTGTTAATAGCAGCGCTAAACTCACCACCGTCGGCGACAGGGGTTACATCTATTTCTAAAGATTGAGTGTCATCAATATACTCATCACCACTATCATCATCTACTGCAATAATGGTTACCGGAATGATTAATTGCCCTGAGTAGTCATCGCCTGCACTGGTAAAGCTTAAGTTGTCAAGCGACTCTTCTGGAATAATATACTCAGCAACTTCACCATCATCCCCAGGGATTGCGATAACACCGTCACCTTCAATAATAAGGCCTTCAGGTAAGCTGTCTGCGCTTATGTAAACAGTCACGGTGTCGTTTTCATCATCAGTCAAGCTGGTATTAATATGGCCAGTAAAATCAAAAACTTCATCTTCTACAGCATCAACCACTGAAATTTGTAATTGCCCTACTTCAGAAGCTTCTGAGCTGCTCCCTTCACCTGTTACACTAAAGTTAACGGTAAAGTTGTCACTTAATAATACGGCGTGACTGCCATCGGCTACGCGCGCTTTAACAGTAACATCTATATCACCCGTAGAGTTTTGCGCTTCTAAGGTCACATCAGCAAGTAAGTCACTAATTACATCTTGTACTGTGTTACTTGTACCTGCATCAATAGGTATAATCCAACGGCCAGAGCCATCTGGGTACGCCCCATTTGGATGAAGCACCTCTATATTTACGCCATCAGGGAGTATTATTTCTATATGAGTAATAACCTCAGAGCCATCAATATCTTCTTCTGTAAAGCTAACAGCCCCTGATAAGCTCATTGTTCTACTTGAGCTCGTTATTGTTTCATCGGTTGCTTCAAGGCGGGTAACAGCACCACTATTATCGCGCTCGGCACTGCTTTGGGTATCAACTTGCCCGTTTACGGTTACTGTAACTCGACTACTAATGTCTTCGCTCACACTGCCTACATCAGATGTATCGGTCACGGTATAAAGTACATCAACAATTAGCGTGCCTGAGAAATCCTCATCAGGCAGCAAACGCACTCTATCGCTGGCTAAAACATCCTCAAGCGTTGGGTATTCGTCATTAATTAAATAAGTTAAATCATACCCGCTACCTACACTCACTTCGTTGCCATCAACATACAAGGTAGTGTTTGCTGGTATGCCTGTAATTACGGCACCTGTTATTGTTTCTGATCCATCACTGTCGATTAAATCGGGATTAAAGTTAAGTGCAATACGTGTATCTTCATTACCCTCAGACGTTGTTGCTAGGCTTTGCGTATTATTGTAGATTATTGGGTTAAAGTTTGTGGTTACAGCAATGTTGTAATCATTAGTATCACCATCATCTTCTGTTGAAACTACTTTAATATTAAAGTTAACTTCACCACTAAAGTCATCAACAGGCGCTAAATAGTAATTTTCCATCTCTGCAGCCGTTAAGCTGTACATTGGCTTGCCGTTATCATCAGTACCAACAATTGGTAAATCTGCTGGGTCGCCGTATACATCAACTAGCATTACCGAGTCTGGTAAATCAGAAATAACTAAGCTAATTGCTTCTGATTGATCCACATCAGAGGTCACAATTAAAAAGTCTAAAAGTAGGTTAGTATTTTCCGTACCTTGGGTGTTTTGCAGCGTAAAGTTGTTTTCATCTACCTCTGCAAATGCCCAGTTATCATTGCTATTTTCTTCATCTAGCTCTGGCGGATCTATTTTACCTATAACAGTTAATTGTAGAGTATCTGGCTGTGTACGTGCTTCTTCACCGGTGCTGGTTTCTGTTGCAATAGCTGTAACCGTAATATCGAAGGTAGCATCGGTTGCACGGCTGGCATCTTCTTTTTGTTTTAAGAATATGTTCTCTGCTTGCAGCTCTGTATCACTGACTAGCCAATTTCCATCTGTATCTTTAGCTAATACATTTCCATTTTCATCTACTAGCTCAAAACCTTCTGGTAATTCAACTTCAAAACGCAGTGTTTCTGAGCCATCTTCATCTACAAGTAAACCACTAAATAAATCGATAGCTGGGGTGAGCGCATCTTCATCTACGGTTTGGTTTCGCACAAATAAGCGAGGTTCATCAGCAACAGGAGTTATTTCAACCGTTACTGTTTGCCTGTTTGATGATGCACTATCATCATTTTCAGCTTCAGTAGCAACTGCAGTAATATCAAATGTAAACGTGCCTGCTACGTGCTCTTCGCCAACTACAGTTAAGCTTTGCGCCTCTGCTGCGGTTATTTCATCACCGTTTGATAGTTCACGGCCATCGGCACTAACAATTAAGCCCTCTTGTATATTATTGATTATATAAGTGAGTGTTTCTGATCCATCTGTATCTTGCAGTGAAGCGCCAATATTAATAGTAGCTTCGGTATCTTCTGCTGTTGTGTAACTGTAATCGTTTGTGTCATCCCAATCAGGAGTGTCGGCCACTGATATAACACTTACTGCTTGAGTGGCGTTGTATTCACGATTGCCATTATCAGTCGTTACTGTTGCATCAATAGTTAGGTTTACCGTTTGAGTTTGGTTTGAGCTATCTGCAAGCGGTTCAAATGTTAAAGCGCCGTTTATAGTTGCTACGCCATTAGCATCAATACTTAACTGGCTGCCACTTAGTACATAATAACCACCGGTAGCTGTTAGCTCACTGCCATTTAATAATAACTTTCCACCCTGTAAGGAGCTTTCTTCAATACGTATTTGAGTAACCGTTTCATTTTGGTCAATATCGCCTGGGGTTACGGTAACAGTAATTGTAGAAGAGCCATCTTCATTGGCATCTGTTGCAGTGGTAGTCATCTCACCAATGTAATCACTTGTAGTCAGTGATAAATCTGCTGTCGCTGTATCACCGTCAGTATCTGTTACAACATAAGTAATTGTGTCAACAAAATCATTAGCTGATGAGCCAAATGTAGTGGTGGTAATTGTTACGCTACCATCTGAATTAATTGTAGCAGTACCATAATCTTCATCACCATCATTTAAAGCGAATGTATCGCCCACATTTCTAACCACATCGTTATAAGTAATGCTTGTTACCGTCGCCCCATCAGCTCCCCCTTCAAGGTTAGCTAATAAATCGATTGTAACGGTTTCACCTTCCGTCAATGCTTTACTTGCTCCAGGTAAGCTTGGGATGTCATCAGTTACTGTGGCAACAACAACACTTTGTGAATTTGATATATCCCCGTCGGCATCTACCGCTACTAAATCGATTGTTACATCAAGTGTATTTTCTCCATTGCCCGCTTCGTGGTCTAAGGCTTTGAATTGCTCATACTCAAAGGTTCCATCAGCATTAAACCTAACGCGGAAAACTGTTTCAGCTGCCCCATTTTCGCCTGTTGGTGCTGTTGCTAAATACCAGCCATTATCGTCAGCTGTATTTGATAGCGTAACGTCTTCACCTGAAGAGGTGTAACCAGAAAAACTAAAGTTGTCAGCTAGTTTCACTTCAACAACTTCATCTGAGCCTGACGTAACACTAATATTGCCCTCGGTTTTAATTGAGTCGTTATTACGCAAGCCTTCTTCATCAACCACAGGAGCGCTATCGCCTGAAGTTGTGACACTCGGAGACTGACCATCTTCTACGTTTACTGCTAATGCACTTTGTTCTCTAGTGCCATCGGCATCAGTTGAAATAATAGGTACGTTAATAGCAAGCGTTGCTTCTTGTGAATCTAAATGATCAATAGCCCCTACGATTTCAAAGGCAATGTTGTAACTTTCAGAGGTGCCTGCAGCTACATCCACATCAGTTGGAAGAGTTACCGTAAATACAGTAACGCCATTAACTACACCGTTTGCGGTACCATCCTCATTAACTTGCCATGTAATCGGCTCACCGTTTTGGGTAAGAGCATTGCCATTGCTATCAAGTACCGCCTGACCTGAAGCTACATTCATACCAAGTGATTTAACAGCCTCACCGCCAGCCGTAATAGTAATGCTCTGTGTATCGGACTGACCAGTACTGCCTGTTTCTGGGCTTTCTGCGACATTGAACGTTGGCGAGGTTTGCGTTGCATTAGCACTATCTGTAACGTTTACAGTAATATTTTCCTCATCAATATCGCCATCTTGATCTTTCAATTCAATTGCAAGGTTAAAGCTACTATTACCGTTATTATCAAGAGGGCGAATAAGCTCAATTGTATATTGTAAGTTTGCTTGGCTGCTTGTGCTGTTTGTGATCTCAGGTAAAGTAGCAATAAATACAGGGTTATTTATATCACCTGTATGTGCTGTAAGCGTTAAGCCATCCTCACTTAAGGTATATTGAATAGCCTCGCCACCAGAGGTTAGTGCAGGTTGCGAGCCTGTAACAGCAAAGGTTAATGACGAAAAGCTATCACTGCCAATAACAGTATCTAATGTACCGCTAAATGTATCTGAGCCGGACGCTAAACCTGACTCATCAAGGTTTGCTGAGTCTATATTGGTAAGCTGTGGTCCTGTGCCATCTACAATGGTTATGGTTACATTGCCATTACCGCTAATTACCGTACCATCACTATCCTCACCATTAACAGAAAGCGCAAAATCAATATTCTCTCCATCAGGGTTATCAAGCGGTAAGCTGACTGTTGTTTGAACCCTAGCATCTAAATCTTTGCTATTGGCATCTTGCGTTGCACTTACGCTAAAGCGGATTACTTCGCTGCCATTTGCAGAGCCTATAATTGTTTTACCATCACCGCTTAAAACAAAGCTAATAGCAGAACCAGAACTAGTTAGATTCAACGAATTTAAACTTGCAATAGTGTCATCAAAGGTAATTGAATCAGCAACAAGTGCATCAGAACCTGCAGCAACACTAAAGGATTTGTTATTCGTGGTAATAACACCATAATCGCTTTCTGTATAAGTAGCGGCTTGATTTGTAAAGCTGCCCGCACTGCCATCTTGTACTGTAAATGTGGCTGTACTGGTTGAGCTGCCAACTCCGTCGCGATCTTCTATTGTGTATTCAATAGTAAACTGTGGTGAAGGGGTTGAGTCACGATCATCATCAGCATCAAAGCTCCATGTGCCATCGCTGTTAACCGTTAATGTGCCTTCATCGGTGTCTATTGTTGCAGGTGTATCGGCTGTTACATCATAGTCAGTGCCTTTAAATGTAACGCTTGTAACGGTTGGTGCGCCCTCTACTACACTGTCGTTTGTGACTAAGCTACCTGCATCGGTGTCGGCTTCGGTTACTGTAAAGCTGTCGTCACTGCTTTGTGGGGCTGAGTCGGTTATAGTAACGGCTGTTGGTACAACTACTAGTTCGGTTGTGCCATCGGCATCTGTTTGTAGTGCGTCTACAAAAATATCAGTAAGTAAACTCTCACTTTCGTGGTCAATTGGTGCATGTAGCGTGGTAGTAAGTTCACCACCCGCAAGCGCAACACTTAACACTAGGTTACCTTGCGAGTCTTTAACTTCTAACGATAAACCATCAGTTGCTAATGCAACAGTTACAGCTTCACCATTTACTTTTAAACCCTCAAGACCTGATTGCTCAGAGCTGATTGTAAGCACTGCGTTATCTATTTCTATGCTGCTTTTAGCCGAACTTGTTCCGCCATTACCTGTATTACTTTCATTAAGTGTTTGGCTATCAAGCGCATCAAGTATTGGCGTGCTATCTTCTGCGGTATTACCTGCAGAGTCTGTAACAGAGGTAACAATAGTCCACTGCTGTGAATCATCGAGCGCAGACACATCAATACCATTAACACTCCAAGCGCCACCTGTAACAGTCGCAGTTACTACTTCACTTTTGGTACCATCAGAAATAGTAAGCGTTACGGTAGAGGTATCCTCAGCATCAGTTGTACCGCTCAGCGTGGCTACTTGACCAGTTTTAAATGCTCTACTGTTAATGCCGTTATCGCCGGTATCAATATCAATATTAATGGTGGCGTCTTTGGTGAAGGTGGTTGAGTTAGTGGCTAAATTGCCCTCAACATCTAATGCGCTAACGCTTGCTGTAATTTCACCATCAGCAAGCGTTGTTATATCTGCTGCATCAACTTGCCATTGTCCATTTGCGTCAATAACGACGTTTTCAACTGTAACTTTTTTACCGTCTTTATCAGTAAACACCACGGTGGCTGTTTGATTTGCATCGGCTTCATCAATTACACCGCTTACGACTACATTACTTTGCTCATCACTATTAACTACATCATCGCCTGCTGCCATTTCAATGGTGGTTGCTGCGGTTTTATCGTGAATGGCTGTGTCTGTATCGGTTGCGGTATTGCCTGCAACATCACTTACGGTGGCTGTGGCGGTTAATGTACCGTCATCTAGCCCTGATAAATCAGCACCGGTAATCGTGTAAGCATTATTAATAACAGTGGCTTCAAAGCTGCGCTCATTACCTGCTTCATCTGTTACTACCACTGTTACAGTTTGATTGTCTTCAACACCCGCTGTTGTACCTGTAATTTCAACATTTAAGTTTTCACTATTGCCGTTAATTACGCCATCGTTTGTATCGTTAATATCAACTGTTACTGCAACTGTAGTGTCTTTAGTAAAGCTGGTTTCGTTTGTGGCTAAATTACCCTCAACGTCTAATGCGCTAACACTCGCTGTAATTACACCATCAGCAAGGCCTGAAATATCCGTAGCGTTGATTGCCCACTCACCTTCGTCATTAATAACTACGTTTTCAACAGTGACTTTGCCTCCGTTCACATCGGTAAAGACAACCGTGGCAGTTTGGCTTGTATCTGCTTCTTCTATTACACCGCTTACTACCACGCTTTCTTGCTCTGCGGTATTTATAAATGCATCATCACCGGTTGCCACATCAATACTGGTCACAGCTGTTTTATCATGAGTCACTGTATCTGTATCTGTTGCGTTATTGCCTGCTATATCACTTACCGTAGCTGTAGCGCTGAGCGTACCATCATCTAGGCTACTGGCATCAATCGGATCGGTAACA
>NZ_JAPPTM010000047.1:0-16343 GCF_027587105.1 Vibrio sp. RW | reverse complement strand
AAGTGATCAAGTTGACTGGATGCTTCCCTGTTTTGAGCTCGCCACGCCCTCCTATACTATCCACCCATTCGTCTATCTGTTCAATGTAAGAAACCCGTTCGAATATGAACGCCTTAAACAAACCAAGGCACTGTAAATCAAGAGCATTATCGCCTAAATTGCTTTCAAATGACGTGATACTGGATAGCCAGATAGCTCTTGCTTGGCTGTACCCTTCATTCCAGATTTGGTCGATTTCATCCATCAATCCTTCAGGTGCCAATTCAAATATGGGTGCGGCAGCTCGGAGCAATGTCTTTTCACTTACCCCTTTTCCACTGAGATTGTCCATACTCCTGTCGCTGACTTTAGGCGCATCAATATTGGATTGCTTTGCGATGTACTTGATTGCATTTCTAGGCGAAGCGTTGAAACGAAATAACTCGAGCAGATCGTGAGGCGAATATATTAGAGGGGATTTAAATTGCCAGGTGGGTATAGTGATAAGCTTGCTCATTAAAGTTACGTCCATGATTATATTGATGAATCAAAGTAATTTAGCTATTCATAATATAATTGTTTGATGCATTAATCTGTGTCTCAAATCATCAAAGTAGAACCGCATTGTTCTGGAAATCACCGAAGATTTGAAGAGAATTTTTCAAGACGCAGATACGCAAAACCTCTTAAACTTCTGGCATAGAATAAGAGGTTTATGATTAGCTGTTACCGTTCATGGCGATAACGAGCGTAGCAAAAGCGGTTATTAGCGCTGCGCTTGTATTTAATAGCTCTACATCCACAAGAACCTCTCTCATCTTTCGTCAAATATTCAAGGCTTTGGGCCTTATCGTATTCACATCTAAGTGAACACACCCATTCTATCTGGGTTTGAATCCGCCGAGCATTACAACCCCTCTTCGACACTGGAAAGTAAGCATTCAGAATTGAGTAATTCATCACTCAAACCACCAGCTTGATGGCGAATTAATACATGTCATTACCATATAATATACTTGTATGCACGTAAGTGCCGTGCTTAACTATGAGTGTCCATTCTGTCTATTAAAGACAGTGTATTGTCGATTGCTTTTATAAGAGGTGCTGACTGTGCGAGTAGAAACCATTAATACCGAGACGGAGATAGCCGACATTGCCAAAGCATTTTTGGAGCTCAACAATTGGGCACTGTACCCTGAAGTGGTCATCGATCTCTTTAACGGTCGCCCGGACTACATTGGTATCAAAGCAGAAACACTCTGTCAGGTTGTTGAGTGTAAGAGAACGCTATCCTATCCCGTCATTGAGCAGCTCACCCGATGGCAGACGGACGCAGAGAAAAGAAAGCAATGGCATCGACAAGGATACGATCAGAAAATTGCGATACCTCACCTACTTACAGCATTTGTGGGCAGAACTAATGGCAGC
Organism: Vibrio sp. RW; assembly: GCF_027587105.1. Classification (NCBI taxonomy): domain Bacteria; kingdom Pseudomonadati; phylum Pseudomonadota; class Gammaproteobacteria; order Vibrionales; family Vibrionaceae; genus Vibrio; species Vibrio sp. RW. The sequence goes on along the minus strand of NZ_JAPPTM010000047.1, from coordinate 14,936 downwards.
ATGTCCGATCTTAAACGCCAGATATTGAAGCAGTATCGAATCGGTGTGTATTCCATAGAAAAACGTGATTGTTTACGAAGACGCAACCAATCAAACAAGCCTTACCTCTCCAGTTGCGGTGATGACTATTGGACAATGGCAATGAACGATTTTGAGTATCACATCCGTCTAGAAATTGCCCCAAAGATACAGCCAGGATCACGTAGAACGGCGCACAGGATCGTTGAAGCGTTAAATACTGACATGCGTTGTGCACAGGCAGGGGCAAAAGGCGGTGACACCGAATACATGACACCGTTTAAGCGCACCATGAATAGAGTTAAGAACGTTTTGAATGATGGAAAAGAGCGCCATATCCAACAAATCATTCAAGATATTAAACCGATTGGTGGTCATCACTATTGCAGTGATAAGGTTGCTATGGCCAGTATTTCTAAATTCATCGATCAATTTGCTATCGCCAAACGCTCTAAAGACTATGGGCCTTGGTTTGTGATCGATAAACCTTCAGGTTTAGAGCCTTAATGTGCTAAAAATCAGTCCTCTAGCAATTTAGAATAACATCTCAAAAGGAATTTCTTTCATGAGCGTAACCCCAAGTAAAACGCACACCTCATTTTTACGCAGACTGCTGGTGGCCTATTTGATCGACTCAGGTATCAACACCGTACCGCAAATTATTGACGCAACCGGTATGCCACGCCGTACCGCGCAAGATACAGTTAAAGCACTGCTCGAAATTGAGGTCCGAATTGAGATGATCGACAGAGGCCAATATAGAATTGCTGAGTGGGGCGCTATTGATAGAGCCTGGATAAAAAACAACATTACCAAAATATGCGAAACGTTAGGCTACCCATCTCTCCCATAATTGCGCCAAACACGCTCCCCCCGCTATCAATCACTCATTGAGATAGCAGTTGTGGTATCCGCCAACAGATCGAGAGTTATTGGTTATGAGCTTAAAGTGATTCAAGCGAAACGGCACAATGACCAAGGATGGTTTGCACGGACAAGAACAACAGATTTCACATAGGTAGGTTGAAAATTGCGTATCGTGGTGGTAATTTATTAAAAGACTCAGATAAGTAAAACCTCTTAAACTACGCCAATAGAATAAGAGGTTTGTAGATTAGCTTTTACCTTTAATGGCTAAAGCGAGTGTAGCAATAGCTGTTATTACCGCAGCAATGGCATTTAATAGCTCTGCCTCCATAAAAACCTCTCTTGTCTGTCGTCAAATATTCAAGGCCCTGAAAAACCCCATTTTTCAGGGCTTTTTCGTATCCACATCTCAGTGAACCCACCCATTATATCGAGCATTCCCCAGTCGTTGAACCCGCAAGGACTCATGATCTCAATCAATAATGTAAAAAATGATCTGCCTTTCAACGCCTAACGTTAGGCAGCACTCGATTTTTAGCCTGAACATGCTAGTACAAGATTCCAATGGCCTACGTATGGTTGGTGGCATAAAACAGATGTAGGTAGATAAAAAACGAAGGGTCGCTAATCGAGCTGTCGATAGCACCAGTTTGTTATTTCGAATTCTAGTGATGTGGTACTCAAGCGACGACTCACGCATTGTCTGATACGGCGAAGATAGGAGTCCCAGACGGTTGGTATGTCAGTTTTATAAGGGCTTAAGTGCTCTTTCAGTGTGTGTGGCCAACCAGGGAGGCAGGTTTCTTGGAGTCTGTTGGTGACAACATCGGGAACAATAATTATCGTGATGTACTGGCCAAAATAGATTATGAGATCGATCGCTTTATCTAGACGGTATATGTAAAGGGTATCAAGTTCATTCAATCCATCCCCGTCAAAGGATAACTCGGTTAAAAGGTCTTCAGTAAACTGATAGGTTTCAGATTCATTGTGGTGTTTGTCAAGCAAGTGGATCTGAATTGGAAAAACGTGTTCGGCTTTTCTTGGATCGCCAAAATGCGTTAACGAGCACATCAACTCTTCAGTGTCACAGTGACGTCTACATATATTGAGGCCAAATACAGGGCTTAACCGCTGTACATGCCCTAAATCAAAATTGTCAGCCAGCCACTCATGGTAGTCGCCCACCTTAAAATCAAACTTCTTCGTTATGTAAGGTAGCTTTATATTGAATTGCGTATAGAAAAGATAGTCGGTCTGTACGTCAACATCGGTGCTCAGTTGCCAGTATCGCTGCATAATAAAGTCCTCTGACCTAATAAACAGCTTAGTGCATTTCTTAGGTAGTTCACGTAATGGCACAAGTTTCTTTATGCCGTACTCGCGTGCTGAACCGGACTTTTCATTTGGGGAATTCGACGTCAGGTAAACAAAGTACGTTGTGATAGTACAAACGCGATGTCGAATACCCCCTCTTATAGGTATGGCGCTCACTTAAAGTGTTCGCAAAACTTGCTCTTTTAGCCCGTTTTCATACTGTTTCAATGGATAAATGAACATGTTTGGTTGTAGCTTAGATTGAATCATTCCTGCATCAAGATAGAACTGTTCGCGGCCTTCTCTAGATTGTAAAAATAGCGCATATACACCGACATCTCTTGACGCTAAGAAAGACTGACGAATCGCCCGACCAAGCAACCATTTTCCGAGACCTTGACCCTGTGCGCTTTGACATACGGCGATCTTGCTTAAGAGAATGCAAGGGACAGATCGGTAGGGGCATTTCCTTCGTTCACTATTAGAGAGGTGCGCTTTCTCAAACGAACTACTGGCTAAGGTAAAATAACCGATAACTCGTTTGGGATCGCTATCGCACTCAGGTTCCACTAAGCATAGGTGTGGAATCGCTATTTTCCTCGCACTCTCTTTGTGCATCGAATTAGTGAGGTAGTTATTCAACACCTCAACACCACAATTGAACTGTGAAAAGTCGTAGTTTGCTTCTGGGTCGAAACGTTCGACCGTTACTTTTTGATCTTGACCGTCCAAGATTCCTCCAAAGACATACCAATGATTTCCTGCATTAGTTCGTTTGGATCTGCTGGGTTCTCAAGGGCTTCCATCACAGATTCCCATTGACTTGATTCAACCTGTAAACGTTTATGTTCGTCTACAACCTCTTGAGCCTTTGATACCGCAGTTTCAGACACAAATTTACTTACAGTAGTGTTAGAAAGTATTGCCGCCTCTTCCAAAGTGCTTTTTTCACGCTCAGAAAGGCGAAACTCAACTCGCTCTTTTTTTAGTGCACTCATCTCTTCTCCTCGCGTATGTACGCTCGGCTACCTTTTATTCGATAATTAACGGCTTACAAATAAGGTTCGCAAGCCAACTTTAAAAAACAATTTATAATATTTTGCGTACGGTTTTTTACCGGACATAAGAATTTTCGTATGGATGGGCGTTTGTGTCAACCACTTTGTCCGTAATTATGCCGTACAGTCTGAGTCACGGAAATAAGGAGACCAGCATACTATTAGCAAGCATGTTAATTCCATCGGCATCAATGGTTTTGGACTGACAATTAACACGGCAAAATTAGGGAAGCAAAAACGAAGATCACCGACTTAGGCTGGTGGAGGACCAAAACACCATTTCTCACGAAGGTGTAACAACTGAGGATCGTAAATGAAGCTAAACGGTACCGAACGGTTTAAATCGGTATGATAATCGTATCGATGTGTGTGATTACAATGCACTCCTCTACAATGAAGGCACCCATGAGCCATATAGGCATAACCACCTTTTTTATTATAGATATGGTCTAGTGATCCGATGCCATATTCTAACAAACGTTGCATAGGAACATGAGCTTCGATTACCTCTCGTGCACAGGTATACCGATCGAACAGCTCACCTCCCAAAGAGACACCACTTTGCGTTCGAACTTCAAGGGCACAAACATAGTTATTGAGGCCGCCGCACTTCAAACAAAGACTGCCGTTATAACAGGCGTAGCCTTGCAAACGCTCACCCTTTCGGGGTGACCATTTCAGCCTACCTGCAAACATACCTTCAACAAATTCCACGAGTTCGACATCAAAGTCAGGCACAACATAGCCATTTTCACCAGGGATAAAGCCAAATTTTGGTAGTGGGTCAGGCCGATCATAAAGTCTGTCTCTATTGGCCCTATCTCGGTATAACCAAGCCACGCGGTTAATGCCAGAAGCTTTATATTTTTCAGTTCGGCGATGGTACTCTCTATCGGTCTGTTGGGACCATTGCACTTCAAACACCATCGTTTTATTACCTTTTTGGCAGTAAACGTCGGCTACCCATTTTTCTCCGTCCGGTGTTTCGCTTGCAAACTCGGTAGTGACATGCCAACCGGCGTTTTCCGCCGCATTCGCAACAATAGTTTTAATCTTAATGTGATCGGCGGTTTCAGGAGCGGAGGTACACTCACCTCTTCTGGCGTGTGCAAAGTGCTGATTGCCTAGCTTACTGGTTCGCGGAACCGCTTTGTGGCCACAACAAGCCATAGTTAAAGAGCGAGTTTTGTAAGTGCGTTTTAGCTCTTCCCATTCAATAGGTGAATACTGAAATGAATGAATATTTGTACCGTCGAGTGTCGCTCTTAGGGGCATGATTAGCTCTAATTAGGATCAGTGCCATCATTTTAGAACTTGCGGAAATCGACCGCAAATTCATAACTCGGTCGAATGAGCCACACAGATTAATTCTCGTTAAGAGCGTGTAGGTAATTTTCTGAAGGCGAAAGAGAGTGGCCACAATGTCAATTAAAGCGACATGATCGGATGCCAAGTAAGAACTTAAATGGCAGTTCGAATCTGAGAGCAATGTTTAGCATATACCGACCGTAGTTCAAGGTAAGTTCTTTGTAGATAATAACTTGGTGCAACTCATTACGCCGAACGCTATAAGTGTTTCAGCCATAATTTGGCATTAAGTAATTTATTACCCAATTGGTGCTGATTTTCAAACTGAATAGGGAGAACCGTCAATGTGGCATCTTGCTTTGCCATCTTTCGGACGAACTCTTTGATGTCTTTCGTTTGGATATCTGTTTTCATTGTCGGAAGGAGTACCGTCTTCAATTTTTGACCATGTGCATTGATCGTAGCGATCGGCACATTTAAACCTGATGAAAAATGCTCCTTGATCGCCTGAATACTCCAGTGGCTGTACTCCGTCAAATAGTGAATTTGGGTGTCCACCAGCGCGTTATATGTCTCTTTCATCGTCATTCTCAGGCTTAGCACTTCATCAACGGTGTCTTTCAAATCATAGGTAGCACGCTTAATCACCAAAGAGGCTGAGCGATTGATACCTGGCAGGTTTTGATGATTATGGTTTACAGGATCGACGATACTGATTTTAGAGTCTTGGATAGTAAAAGATGACCAAGCTTTTTGTGCTTGAGTACCTTCGATTGCGTGACGGGTGATCTTGTCGAAGTGGGTTTTCATACCAAGGGTGCCAATCACCCAAAATTCCCAATTGTCGCCATTATGAGGTCGGAGCAACACCGGAAGGCATGCTTGTTTATCGGAGTAAGGAAGGAAGATCTTTCGACTATCGTCGTTGGCCAACAATTCATAATCAGTACTTTCGGCCAGTTCTGATGCGAGTCGTTGTAGCATGGTAGAGATGGTTTGCTCTTGCTTTTCATTGAGCCGCTCGAGATTGAATAATTGTTCATTGTACGTCGCTTGGTACTGCTCAATGCACTCGATCAATTGCTGCTCGTTCAATACTGACACCAGAAAGCGATGGCTTTGGCGGGTATCCAAAGTGTATTCGCCAAGCTGCAGCACACTTTCGATTTTCCGGGCAAGTTTGTCGCCGATACTGCGTGAACGTTTGGCGCCTAAGTAATTTGAAACATGGCAACCAAGAAAATCACCAAATCGACTGACGTTGCCGGGACTGATCAGGTTTGCAAGCATCATTAAGTTGTCGTAACGGGCACGTTTAACAGGGCAATCGTCAATGTACTCTGAGCTCGGGACGGAAAGGTGATCTGGGGACGCATCCAAAGAACGAACTGCTAAGCTCAATTTAAATTCGATGTTTCGTGCCATACGTGGACCAATTTTCTTTTTGGGGATCGATTTATGACTTAGAAAGTTTGAGAGGTGCGGCATTTCGAGCGCACGGCACAAAGCTTGTATTTTGTTGTTGTATTCCGTATCCACTAAACGCATCAGGTTTTTGTATCGATTGATGGCCAGCAGATCAACATCCTTATTTGTCTCTTGTTGCATAGTGCCTCAATTATAGATGACCATAGAGTTTCTCACCGATGATCGCATCGATGAGATCTTTTTCTTTATCGGACCCCGCCTTTGAAGCGTAACTTTCCAATTTGGACATGCTAAGCGTGCGCAAATGCGAGATGTACATTTTCTCTCGCTCTTGAAGCCGCCCGGTGTAGATAGGGGCCAAAGAGATGAACAGAACAAAACCGATAACCAGTCCAAAATAGAGAAGATCAACATTCAACAGTGAATGGAACTGATAGGCAGAGAACCCACAAATGAGCAGGGTCGCTACCATGGACAGCAAGCGCTTAATGTATGGTCGCCAGCTTGGGTTAAATGATGGGTCATTAAGTGAAAACAAAACTGATGTCCTTATGCTGAAAATGTATCGAGGGTCCAATTTTCGGGGTGTGTCGCGGTCATTCCACGCGATTGAAACAACATATCGAGCGTGAACCAACCCAGTGCAATGCCATCACTAAGATGAGTCGAGTAACTTAAGTTCATCCATGCTGCAGCGGTAAATCGCGCCATGCCAACATACTCGGATTTGAGTAACTCAAGTTCGCTTTCACACACTACCAAGTACTTGTTCTCATCACGGTAGGAAGAACTAAAAAGCTGTAAAGAGTTTTCTATTGATGGCTCTTTGCTGGCCAGTGAGAACAATGAAGACAAGTCGAGCAACTTATGCAGTTCAGTTAATCCAACCGATTTGTAGCCTAAGTTGTAGCAAATCAATGAGACACGCTCTTGTTCGCACTTGATGTCGTCTTTGGAATACCCTTCCAAAGCCAAAATGTCTTCATAGTTGTTGATGAGTAATTCAACATCGACACCGTACCCATGATCCATTGGGTCGATATCATTGGTGGTCGTAGGATCGGACATCAGTTCACCTCGTCGTTAGTGGTCGGTGAATCGGTGGATTTCGCGTTTTCAAAATGTGGTGCGAACAATTCCTTGTAAAGTTTCCACTCGGGGCACTCAACAATGTCTTGAGAGACGGTATAAACCGGGAAGGTGTAGCCAGCATCATCGGTTTCAAATCCATCTAAGATACGCAACTCTTCAATGCAATATTGATTGATGGCTTGACCTTTATCGAAGTATCGGCGGTTACTGGTGATCACCGCCTCGTCGGTTTGTACCGCGACGGTCACCTCCCCCTTCTTGTTTTTCTTTCTCTCTTTAATGGCAATGTACTGTCGCATCTGGCTGACCTCGGAAACGAGCTTAAAGCGCTCACTGTCTGATAGATCATAAAAGGAAACAGTGTCGGTTTCGTCCGGTGCTGAGCTACACCCAGCAAGTGCAGCGGCAGCCAGTGTCGCAAGTATCGTTTTGAACAAATGTGTCATATGACCTTCCTTTGATTTATGAACGGGAGTCGGTTGTTATTCGGCGTGCATAAGAGCCAAATCATCACAACTCCTGAATGGATTTAATGTCTGGTAATTTGCCGATGGGGCAAAACGCCGCGACGCGGTGCCAGTGGTTAAATTGGTGTGGCAATGCTGCGACTACTATGCGCAATCCATCGCGGTGTCGACCTTCAGTAATGCGGTCAATGGGGGCACCGACCAGATGCTCATGACCGAGTACGAGGGTTTGCTCATATTGGGTAAGTTGCCACAAGACCTGTGTGTCTACTTCAGCAAACTGCTGAAAATGTTGCAGTGACTTGAGCCTTTTTCGGTACGGGGCGAGTGCCCGACGATAGTAGTGGGTTTTATAATGAAATGGGTGAAGCGGTCGCGGCCACATAGTCTGCTTTACTGCCCGTCTTCCTTGTGGGGTTGAACATTCCACGTTCGTCCAACCCAATCAGCGCAGGCGAGCAGCAAAAACACATGGGCAATCACTTCAAAGTTGTCGACGTATTCGTGAACGACACTCGTATCGTGTTCGGCCAGCATCGCAAGCACGAAAGCCACTATACCCAATAGACCGTAGATTTTTGTTTGGATCATGAGAGTGCTCCTTTGAGTGTCAGGGCCGATTTTTGTAATTGAGCGCTGAGTCTCAATACACAAAAACGCTTCTGGTTTGACATTGTTTAATAATACACAAAGGCATATATTTTCACAAATCATTTGCAAAAAACTTCCCTTACCGCCTGCAATTATTGCTGTTTTTTTAACCATTATACACGGTATCAGGTTTGCTGTTTCCAATTACACACCAAACCCAGTGCCCCACTCGGCCACACCGATGGTGGCCAGTCTTTTCTCGGCTTCGCCGACGACTCCCCTTCCCTAATAGACCCGGCGCTTCGCGCCGGCCTCTTTAATTTAAATTCGATCTATCTCTTCATATATCATTTTATCTCTCTCTATCTCTCTCTTTCTCAATCTATGTTTGGCTTCGCCAAACAGGGGCTCACTCTTTGGCTATTGCCCGGTGGCGCGAGGCGCGTCAAGTGAAGCGTAGCTGAACGCCGCGAAGCGGCATTCAGGCGAAGCCTTGATGAACGAAGCGCATCATGTCGTTAGCGGCGTAGCCGCGTCAGTCCGAGTCCTACGTTCGCTCTTAGGGGCGAAGCCCCGTGTCTTTAGGGTAAGCGCGTGATGGGTTTCGGGGTACTCGGGGTGGCAGCGCGGGGCTTGTGAGTAAAGACCCTGCCTGATACCGTGTATAAGTGAGTGGTGTGCTGGTGGATATCGGGGGTTTGATGGTACAGAAAATTGGGATTTATTGGTGAGTTTCCTCACTGTGACCGCTCTAGGTCTTCCCTTTACGAAAAGACCGCCATGGCGGTCTTTTCATAGGGCACTCGGCTATTAGCCAAAACGGGAGTGCGATAACATTGGTTGATTCGGCCATGTTGGGTAACTCGCGCCGCCATTAGTCGGCTGACCGACGTCCCACGAAACACCGATACAGACGGCTTGTGTGTTGTTATGTTGCGTGTCATAGAAGGCGCTGCCATAAAGCGACGGGAACTTTGGCTCTGTCGCTAACTGATAGAGATAAGGGTTCGCGTTAGTCGACGCGACATCCCAAGAGACACCCACACAAATAGCATTTGTTCCTTGCAGGTTAGTGAACTTGCCGTCACTCGTTGGTGGCACTTGTGGAACTGGCACATTCGGGGTTGGTTTTACACCGCGTCCAAACTCCGTTCCGACACCTTCAGATGGTAGGGCTGCTACTGAGGTAGAAGCCGACGCTGCGATCACTGCTGCTGCTAAAAAAGTCGTTAATTTTTTCATGTGTCTTGTCCTTTGTCGTGTTTGTGTTGCGTGTTGAATGAGTCCTTCATTCCGTCATTTTGAAGTGACTCTACTGGTTATATACTTTTGATCTCAACCACTACTGCCAGAAGAATAAGCACTGCTTTTGCAATCATTTGGTAGTAAAAGGAAACGTCGTAAGTGTTTAGTACGTTGTTTAGGAAGCCGAAAATCAGTGCACCGATCAATGTCCCCATGATTCGACCTATTCATCCAACATACCCAGCTTTTCACCATTCAGTAATGCCAATGAAATGTGGAGCACTGGCGCTAGAAAAGGTCTGATGACCGTTTTGAGAACAAACGTCGCGGGGCAATTCACGTTATGATCGTGTGGCCGGGTTTAGTATTGAGTGTATTGATGCCGAAGGTGAGACAGAAATCGAAGTGACTCAATCGTTCGCCGTCCCCGCTAGGCATAACAACATCAACCATCCACTTACCTTTACGCTGAGTACTGCAACCGGAAATAGCTGATTTTCTATGAATGGATAACAGGAAAGCATCTTTTTGGTCAGTGCCGAAATGGTCGCACTCTTCCCTATTACGATCGGTTTAAAGCATTAGCCAACGTCGATCACGCCACGAGATGATCATACTGAAATACCTATTGTGGTAGTGAGGGGCGATGAACGATGAGTAGGTTCGTTCTGCTTTGATGCTTTCTGATTGTGAATGAAACCTGACTTGCCAAAGATGCCGCAACATTGACTCTCTACGCCCACCCCAAACATGCCAACTCATGACGCAAACAAAATACAATGACGCGAGATTCGCAAAACACCACTCGCTAATGCTGTACAAGTTAAAGTGATCCTGTAACCTATGTTCAACTGATAACCACTACAACGAACGAAAATGACAAACAACAACACTGGCAACCCCGCATTAAGGGCTCAAAGAGAAAAAGAAGCAAAGCAAGAGAAGGCCCCTAAAGTTTCCACTTTCAAGACGGAAGAATTTTGGGAGGACATCAAATCCAGATCCTCAAATGGCTCTTTCGGCGCTGGTTCTCTTATCGTTATCGGATTAACAATCAGTAGCATTATCTGGATTCTGAAGTACTTTAATATTGCGAAAGAAAACTCACTGGTTGGCAGTATAAAGATGTCCTCACTCATGGAGTCGATGTTCCATGATGAAGCGCCTCTTTTGTTTGGGGCCATTATGTATGGGATCTTATTTATCCTGTTCACAATGAAGGATTGGACCATCGCTTTAGCGATCAAGCTGTATGACTTTGTTTTAGCCGCAGCAATTACAGCTGCCTTTGCTGCTTTAGTGATTATGATTGGTCATGCGGTTAATCTTCTATCCTTTGAGCCCAATTGGCTTACATTGTGGTCGATGACCTTAAATTACGTTGCTGTCGCTCTTTTTGCTGTCAAATTCATATTTGTGTCTAGCGGCATGGAAAAGTCCCCTAATCGTGGAACACGTTTTCAATATTTCGGCCTGATAGCTGGCTATTTTGGAGGTGGGGCATTTATGGTCTTTACGGGTTTGGATGCGCAAGCGTTAACTTTGCTCGGCATAGTGTGCGGGGTGTTTTTGCTTATCATTATTGCCGGAGTTGTCGATATTGGCCGTGAAAAGATTACAAATGACCCTCATTATGATGCTTTCTTTGGCGGTGTATCGATGTTCCTGGTAGCCATCATGTATGCAGGGCTGCTCTATATCGCTTGCAATATTTCCTTTTCTACCAAAGAGATAGTCTGCTACTTCGATTTCGATAGCCTAACTAACGAGTGTCAGGTATTTAAAGAATCTTTCTGGGAATATACCGAACTCAAAAAAATAGCCATTACAATGGCGTATGTAATGGCTAACTGATATTTTGCGCGGGTGCCCCTTGTTGAGCACCTCAATAACTGAGCAATGCACCACTTTCCAAAAGTTCAAAATGCGAACGCTACTTCAAGTAGTGATTGTAAAACCAGTACTTTTCATAGGTGTTGAAACCGGACGCTTTGTATTCACGATATTCACGAAAACTAGCAATGGCCAAAGGGAGGTATAGAACTAAACTCAAAATAATGACCACTGTCGTTTGGTTTTCCGCAATCAACACACATGTCACGAAGATGAGGAATGCCAACAAAATTCTTACCAGTATTAACCAATTATCGTACTCTTTCATACTAATAGTGACTCCATGAATAAGCTCCCAGTAATGCACAAATAACCATAAAGTACCCAGGATGCGTACCTAAGTTTGAAAACGAGAACCAAATAAAATCCCGATGGCCGCTATGCATAGCAACTCACGGCAGTTCATCCTATTTGAATTCGAATGTTGAATCATCATCACCATCAAGCCAATCTAAAAACTCAGCGACCTTTTTCTTACCAAACTCATTCTGCATTTGATAAAGCTTCAATCTACCCCAAAGTGGCAGTGTGCAGTATTGAATAGTTACGAAGAGTACCAATACATTGAGTGAGATAAGACTAATGAACTGGACTTCCCAAAAGCTCAATATCAGCTTTGTCATTAAGAAACAAACATACCACCAGTAAGATTGACTCCGATCCACAATTCGGTACCAAGGAGTTGTTTTGCTGCTGTTCTGTATTGCTCCGTGGTTAGGTTGGGTCTTAGCATTTTATCTTCCTTTGAAATTTACTGATCTATTGCCAACGTTTTATGAACATGCTTGATGTATAGATAATCAATCATAGTGAAATAACTTTTAGGGTTCTACTTCACTGTTAGACAAAGTTTTTCTGAATTGGAAGAGACGATCCAAACAATACATGGAAAAGCACTCATGCTTGCAATAAACAGTATTGTCGTTAGGCCATGATCAGCGAAATGTATCAATTCAGTTAGTCCCATTTTTGAGCCTTGAGCTGTATTTCAAAATGTTAGCGGTATAACGAGTACATAGAGGTCACGTTACCCATTAGTTAAGAATAACGGCTGTGTCAGCTTAAAGCCGTCTTTTTGCACTAGTCGGTATCAGTTACGCTCTACATCGAATTCATTAAGTGCCTCTTCTACCATTTGCTTGTTTGTTTCAAGTTTCGAACTAAAGTCCGAACCCTTGCTGAATAGTTCCAAATTATGCGAACTAAGTGACTGCTGAGATTCAGTGAGTATCTCACTTGTAAAGAGTGACAAGCAGAGCGACCTCACGGCTCTATGTAAATTTTCATGCGCGGCGGCAGTATCCTCCAATACCCCATCTTTGGATACATGAACACCTAGGCTATTGAATGCCTCATATTTCAATAGTTCAGAAAGTGGAAATACAGTCTCACATAAGGTTGCCGTGCCCCCATTTACCGCAATCACCATTTGTGCAATTTGAGGATAATTTTTATTGAGTGCATCTAATGTTTGATACTCGGACACGAGCGGATCAACATCAGCTGCTGAAAAGGTAGATGTAAGAAGTAATGCAAGTGATAGTAGCTGAGTTTTCATCATGGAACCCCAATCGAAATAAGATATAGTAAAAGTCATACGATCATATATATCAAAACATAACAAAAAACAATACATCCTTTGAGGCTTTTCTCAATGTCAGCCAATTATAGAATGCATGTATTAAAGTGAGCCTGTAACATGCACACAGCGCAACAAGATACACATGGAAAAAGTATGACCACCAGCACCTCTGACAACCCATCGATAAGCACTCTAACTGTGGAAGAAGCTGACAAAAAGAAACAAACCGCGTCTTCTTTTACATCCAGAGAATTTTGGAAATGGTTAAGGGAAGATTTTAAGCAAAACGTTTATTCGGCATTGGGACTCCTTGGCTTTGGTATGGTGTTGCCAGGCATCATTCACACCCTTGAACAATATGACTTGGTGCAAGCTCACTCCTTAGTTGCGGATGTTCAATTTTCAATTCTCTTTGAGTCATTTTTTAATAGTCATGCCCCTATGTTGCTTGGCTTCATCATTTATGCGAACACGTTGATCATGTTATTCATGACAGACTTCTGTATTGGATTTGCGAAGAAAATTTACAGCATCATTCTTTCAACTTCGATTGCGGCTGTTCTCGCCTCTATGCTGCTTATGACGGGGTATTCTCTGGAGCTAGTTTCGGGTAAACCAAATTGGCTCGACCTTTGGGCGATGACAATTAACTATCTATTGACGACACTCTTTGCCATGAAGTTTCTGTTTGTCTCTACGGGTTTGTACGAATCGCCAAATCGGGGAACATCGCTGCAGTATCTCTTCTTGATCATCAGTTACTTTGGTGCAGGCACTTTATTGGTAAAGACTAATCTAAGTGATGCGGCCATCACTTTACTTATCATTGTGGTGGGTAACTGTATATCAGCCAACCTTTTAGTGATTACGGTTGCGGGGCGTGAAGTTCTTAAAAACAGCCCAACCTTTGATAGATTGACCGGAGCCATTGAGATGATTGTTATTGGTGTTGTGTATGCTGGCATTTTGTTTCTTGCCTGCAATGTGACCTTTTCAACTAAGTAACCCCTATGTAGCCTCGAAACTTCTCTCTTAGCGGCCCAATGCGATGAATTTGAGCACATGCAACGTGAGCGTAATGCTATGAACATAGGTAATAAGTAGGGCGCATGTTTTTAGTATTATTTACTATTCTTATAGTTTAGCTCCAAATTACACAAGTATACTGTTATGTGGGACTGTTTATCCTTAAACCCTCTATGGCTTGTATATGTAAAATTCAAACTGTTAGTTCCACAGTCTAATAAAGTGTACGTGAATTGGTTTTCTTTTGCGCACTCTTCGACAGCTTCTAAAACTTTATGTGTAAGATTATACATATCAGCATCGTAAGTGAATAATGCCAGATATAGTTCAATCCCGTTCGAATCATTTAAACTTTCATATTCAGAATATCGCTTAAATAATTGGTTAAGTCCTTCCTTAGTTTTTCCATTATAGTTTTTCAGGACCTTTGCCTCTTTATACCGATAGTTAATGGTGAAGAGTAATTTTGATTCAATTATAGCTACTGTTTTTTGATTGAATGATATTTTGACATCAGAGCGGCCAAGGGCAGTCCATGTTTCAGTGGTGATATTAATAAAATTATAATTGCGGTAAATACAACGTAAATTTGACGCTAAAATACCGGGCAAATTTTCTTCTTTAAAGGCAGTTTCATACTTCCTTTCCTGACCTGACAACAAATACAGTGCATTGTTACGTCGAATCTCATCAAGTGAAAACTCGATGCTATTGGCAATACCTTTATATTGTTCAGCGCACGCTAACCATAACGATAAATCCCTATTGATATATTTAACCAATGTCAAAGAATGTTGCTTATGCTTATGTAACTTTTCTTCAATACCACCGCTTATCTTAGCCAGCCTTCGTCGAATAGATTCAACTTCGCCAATATTAGCGGTCAAAAAGCTTTCATTATTTATGGGGCGGTTCACGCTTGTGCAAAACTCTAGACACTTCAACTGATCTATCAACCCAGTAACTTTGTCATACAAATTTACGGTATCATTCGAATCTAAATATCTTTTGAGATCTTCTAACCTCATGACAGCTTCATAAATG
>NZ_JAPPTM010000046.1:0-16436 GCF_027587105.1 Vibrio sp. RW | reverse complement strand
AACCTGCTCTATGTAATTCAGAACAGGTGAATATGGCGGGAAGTTTGATGATACTAGTATTAGAAACTGTATAGCCAGTATCTTCAATTAGTCATCCTGCACCATCCATTATCACACCAGCATGCCTTCCTTTTTTGTTGCATTTGATATTTGCTGGAGATAATGCCCCAAGGGACGGCGACCGCTTCTCCTATTCACGACTAGGGAAAGCAGAGCAAGAGTTAGGCATATTCGAACTGTTGCTGTTTGATTGCTCGTGTGCGTGTTCCTATTTTTGACCGCCGTCTCTGTTGACCAAATCTTTTCTCATCTTAAAAGCAAACATCAATATGAGTATATAATTGCTTATTAGTTCAAGTTATATTTTGGTCAATGCGTCTAGTATAAAGCTACGCAAAGTTATTTTTGTTAACTGGTAAATCAGAAACTTCCCACGATCATGAGTTTGTAGCTTGATGATGATTTTGGTAACTAGGGGTATTTCACAGCCTAAAGGTAGTTCTATGAAATTAAGCTTTAACTTCGAAGATGCGAGCCAAATCTTTGTTGGGTCTTTTGCTTTGGCTGTACCTATTTCTTTTTCTGAAGAGGCGTGGAAGTTAGGGGAGACCTTGCCGGCTGCTAATTTACTGTTATTGTTTCTATTGTCCGCTGTGTTTCTAGGCTTTTATACTTATGAGAGCGTCTTCCAAAAGGATGTTGTTGCTCGTATCCCTGTGTTTGTTTTCAGAATCGTTATTGCTTATGTGATGACAGCATTGGTTGTTGCTTTGGTTCTAACTTGTTTGGATAAGCTGCCTCTATTAAGCGATCCAATAGTATCGATCAAAAGGGTGATCGTTATTTCCATGCCTGCGTCTATGGGAGCGATCGTAGTAGATAGTTTTGATAAAGAGTAAGGTTATATGCCACTTCAATTTAAACAACCACTAGAGGCTCTCTAGAGCTTATTTGATTCACTATTAGGTCTTTCATTTCTATATTTATCATTAGGTCTGTTTAATAGAGATATTTATAGATAAAACAGGCTGAAAGTCCTTTATGGTTGACCTTTTATGTGTATGTGTCGTTACATGATCTTAAAGGGAATTAAAGAGCAAAACTGGCTCTTTTAGAAGAATATTGGAACTGCTGAACTATGAACTGCATTAGGTATTAGAAAGGTAAGGTGTGTCTATAGAGAAAGTTAGGATCTTCAGATGCAAAAAAGCCGCATCAATGATGCGGCTTTTTTTAATTGGCTCCCCTTGCAAGACTTGAACTTGCGACATACGGATTAACAGTCCGCCGTTCTACCAACTGAACTAAAGGGGAATTGATTATTTAGTCTCTAATCAAGAGAATGGTGCCGACTACCGGAATCGAACTGGTGACCTACTGATTACAAGTCAGTTGCTCTACCTACTGAGCTAAGTCGGCATCATGAACCAAAAAGCTTATGCTTGATGATTAAATTGGCTCCCCTTGCAAGACTTGAACTTGCGACATACGGATTAACAGTCCGCCGTTCTACCAACTGAACTAAAGGGGAATTGTTCTTAAAGCTTTAAAGAAATGGTGCCGACTACCGGAGTCGAACTGGTGACCTACTGATTACAAGTCAGTTGCTCTACCTACTGAGCTAAGTCGGCACATAATATTTCTTTGTGCTTTGCTGTTGCTGTCTAAGACACCAACAAATAAATTGTGGTGCCCGGAGGCGGAATCGAACCACCGACACGCGGATTTTCAATCCGCTGCTCTACCGACTGAGCTATCCGGGCAACGAGGTGTATTAAACGTGTTTTCGCGTTCTGGGTCAACACTAAATTGCAAAAAAAGTATTGTTTGATGTTTTTCTATACTTAGTGGGTTGTTTTTGTTCATTTAGGACGAAAAACCTAGATCTAGCATGCCCTAAAAGATCACGAAAGTACGGTTAACTACACTGAATGGGTGCTGAAATAAAAAAAGCACGTATGGAAACGTGCGTTTTTATTTAAGAGTTTTTCTGAGAGTTTAGTGTCTTACTTCAAATCTATTAACCCAAGCTTCTAATTCGTTAGAAAGAGAGGCGAGTGTTTGGGTGCTGTTGTGACTTTCTGTTACTACACTGCTTAATTGGTTGCCACTTTCTTCGATCATGTTGATACGCTTCGAAATATCATCGCCTACCTGGGTCTGCTCAGCGGCTGCTGTCGCTATCTCATGCCCCATTGAGGATATAGACGCTAGAGCGATAACAATCTGTTGTAGCGCTTCAGAGGCGCTTTGAGACTCTTTCACTGTGCTCTCACTGGTTGCTGCACACACTTCCATAGTTTGAATTGCATTACGGGATCCTTCTTGAAGATTATTGATCATTAGCTGGATTTCTTTTGTGCTTGATTGCGTTCGACCTGCGAGGTTACGAACTTCGTCAGCAACAACCGCAAACCCACGGCCTTGTTCACCGGCTCGAGCCGCTTCAATGGCTGCATTAAGTGCTAAGAGGTTAGTCTGCTCTGCAATGTCACCGATCACGTCTAGTACTTTCACAATATTGTTCACATCGCTGTC
This sequence comes from Vibrio sp. RW, assembly GCF_027587105.1. Taxonomy (NCBI): domain Bacteria; kingdom Pseudomonadati; phylum Pseudomonadota; class Gammaproteobacteria; order Vibrionales; family Vibrionaceae; genus Vibrio; species Vibrio sp. RW. Next base: position 13,898 of record NZ_JAPPTM010000046.1, on the reverse strand, counting down.
TAGGTTAGAGACAGCTTCACTTGCTGTACTTAGCTGGCCCGCTAAGCCTTGAATATTGTCCACCGTATTGTGAATTAGGCGTTGAGTATGTTGGCTCTGTTTGTCTGCCTCATCAGTATTACGTGCAGTATCGCTCGCTGAGTCTGCAACATGGCTGGCAGAAGAGGCCATCTCGGTCATTGCTGTCGCGATCATCTCCGTTGATTGCTGCTGAGTCTCTGTCAATTGAGCGATTGACCCTGCACGATCTTCTACACGTTGTAATTCCCCTCTCAATGCCAGCATAGAAGTATTTAGGTTTGATACGAGCTCAGCCAGTGATTTACTCATTTGTTGTACGGCCTGGTAAATACTGCCGTCAGTTGCCTGAGTTTCGAAAGAGGTTTGAATTCGACCTTCTGCGACGGCTTGTACTGCTTCTCGTACATCTTTAGGTTCGCCGCCAAGAAGCGCTAGCATGCGTTTAATGGATACAATTAGGCTCGATAGAATAAGACCAGCAATCACTACACAAAGGAATAGCTGCCATTGAGCGGTAGACCAAAAACGAGCGTTAACTTCATTGAACCCGATACCGGTGCCGACAACCCAACCCCAATGCGGTGTCTTCTCTGCAATAGACAGCTTTTCTTCAATCGTTCCGTCTGGAAGCTTTTGTGTCCAGGTGTACTCAATGATCTGGCCAGTGCGATTGCCAAGTACTCGTTGAATGAGTTGGCCAACACTGTTTCCATCACCGTCTTTAAAATCATTAAAGCTGGTTCCGTGTAGTTGTGGATCCAGAGGCGTCGCGATAAACGTCATGTTTTCATCAGCAACATAAACGTATTCATTGTCTTTATAGATGTTGTTACGTAGTAGGCGGGTAGCAAGTTGTTTGGCCTGTTGCTCTTCTAGAGTGCCATCAATAGCCATTTTTTCGACTTCAGTAAGAATGCTGTATGCACTCTTAAATAGCTCTGTCACGCGAGCTTTGTTGTCCATGTTGCTAGCGACTCTCAAGGTCCATAAACCAGTAGCAGTTAGCGCTAACAGAGCGATCAAGATGATGCCCGATAATAAGTAAGCTTGCGTTTTTAATTTCATATTTTCCTGCGTAGCAATTCAATAATAAGTATTCGGTATTTTTCATCGAATCTTAATCTAACTTGTTTAGGGCAGATATCAGAAAGATATCAAAATATGATGAGGATTAAATTTACGAAGAAAAAAAAGTAACAGTCTAATATGTTGTTTATTTTTATGTGACGGTAAATGGATAAAAACGTTTAATCTCAGAGGTGGTTTAGAGCGTTTAAATGAATGAGGGGATGGGTATGGTCGGAGCCCTTTTAACTTATAGGGTTAGGGGTTATTAAGGTTTGGTGTGAGTTGGCGTTAATATCGAATAGAGTTAGCTTTGCTCAAACGAAAAAAAGCCAAGTCTTTCGACTTGGCTTTCTTGAATGTGGCTCCCCTTGCAAGACTTGAACTTGCGACATACGGATTAACAGTCCGCCGTTCTACCAACTGAACTAAAGGGGAATTACTTGTCTCAACATCAGGTCTATTAAGACCATTATTTGTTAAGTATCAAATAATGGTGCCTCGAGGCGGAATCGAACCACCGACACGCGGATTTTCAATCCGCTGCTCTACCGACTGAGCTATCGAGGCAAAAGAATGGTGCCGACTACCGGAGTCGAACTGGTGACCTACTGATTACAAGTCAGTTGCTCTACCTACTGAGCTAAGTCGGCACACTAAATTCTTTATGTTTTTGTCCGTGTTGCTACTCCCTGTTAAAGAGTATTGACACCAACAAATCAAATTGTGGTGCCCGGAGGCGGAATCGAACCACCGACACGAGGATTTTCAATCCTCTGCTCTACCGACTGAGCTATCCGGGCAACGGAGCGCTATTAAACGGATTTTCTGCATAACCGTCAACACCTTTTTTGAAAATAATTAAAAAAAACGTTCGTTAGTTGTTTTTTTATTCAAAAGTGAGGCTTACGTTTTACCTTGATTAAAATCTATCTTGAATTTTGTTACTTTTTCTAAGTATCGGCGCGACTCTTTGTTTGGATGTTTCTTAGTCAGTGCCCAGTACGCTTGACTAGGTTGCAGCGAGTTTAAGTCTCGCATTGCTCGCTTTCTGTCCTTACTAAAGGTGTTGAGTACACCACCAGTACCGCCGTTGTATGCAGAAATCATACTGTACTCAAGCGTTGTTGGGTGCTGCACGTCTTTTAAATAGCGATTTTTAAGGATATAAAAGTACGCGGTGCCAGCATCAATATTGTTTTCTGGATTGAATAAATACTCAGGAGTGGGCTCTCCAGGTTTGTTCTTTACTAGTTTAAACACGTCTCGACCTGCAGTTTTTGGTACTACCTGCATAAGACCATAAGCATTCGCCCAGCTCACAGCATATGGGTTAAAACTACTTTCTGTTTTGATGATCGCGTAAATCAAGTCTTCAGGAATGTCATAACGTTGAGACGCTCGTCTAACGATATCGGCGTACTGATAGCGACGTTTACTAGCGTGATCGGCCACCATTGGGATTTCAACGTAGTAAGATTTTTTGAAATCGACTTCCTTGGTTTTTAGGTTATTGGCGATCAGGTAGTCAGCAAACTGGTTAGCGCGCCATGTCCATTGAATGGGCTTTTTCTCTTGATCTACGACCTGATTGTAGAGGAAAGGTTTCCCTTCTAACTTGATGCTTTTGGAAGAAAATAGGTCGACATGGGCCGGGTCATCCGGCGTCAGAAGCGTCGTGATTATCGCGTTTTTGAGGTGTTTTTTAGGTTCGGTAGAGGAGACGGTTTCTACTGTGATTAGGCCTTGGCTAAAGTTTACTTCTGAACGGCTTAAGTAATTATCAATGTATTTCACATAGTTACTTTTGCCTGCCATCTTTATTTCACTGCTGCCCCAACGTTTTTGGATGTTGCCTGAAAAACTATGAATCAAAGCATCCAGTGCATCAGTGTCTTTTTCAAATTGACCGGGTAGCTCCGCTAAATTACTTACAAATCGGTTGGTTGGTTCGTAGTTAACATCATAAATGCTTTCGACAAATTCACGACTGCACCCAGTTAATAACATGGCTGTTAGGAAGTAACTTAGCTTTTTCATAGTTCCTCATACAAAAATGACATCGCAGCGTTAACCATGATGTCATTAAAATTTGCTTAAATAAATGTCTTATTCGCTTGGTGGAGTGTAGCCATCAATAACGACATCTTTACCTTCGAAAAGGAAGTTAACCATCTCAGTTTCAAGAAGTTTACGATGTTCAGGGTCCATCATATTTAGCTTCTTCTCATTGATAAGCATGGTTTGCTTGCTTTGCCATTGTCCCCAAGCTTCTTTAGAAATGTTGTCAAAGATACGCTTACCTAAGTCACCTGGGTAAAGTTGAAAATCTAGGCCTTCAGCATCTTTTTGAAGGCGAGCACAAAATACAGTGCGGCTCATAGTGGTTCCTCTTATCGCGTTCGTTGATTCAAACGTCGTCGTTCAGTTCAAAGGGTAGGCTCTCAATAAGCTGCTTCACAGGAGCGGCTAGGCCAATTTCTTCCGGTTTTGATAAGTTATACCAGAGACCTTTAGTCCCTTCCATTATCAAATCTGGTTGTTTATCTAATTTCACTAGTACAGGCGTGATATCTAAGTGGTAGTGGCTGAAAGTATGTCGAAACGCAATCATGGTTTGGATCGAATCTTTAGCATTGTTTTTGATCGAACGAAGATCTAATTGATGTTCGATCTCAGCGTTTTCATTTTGAGGGAAACAGAATAAGCCTCCCCAGATACCAGACTGAGGACGCTGTTCAAGCCATACTTGATTATCGTGGTACAGAATGACAAACCATGTTTCTTTTATTGGTTTTTCTTTTTTAGGTTTCTTGCCTGGGAAATCGAGCTGTCTATCAAGTTTCTTGGCTTCACACATGCTTTCAATCGGGCACAACGTACATTTGGGCTTGCTACGAGTACAAACCATGGCACCCATGTCCATCATCGCTTGATTGTACTTATCGACATCTTTCTTCGGAGTATGAGCTTCTGCGTGTTCCCAAAGTTGGTTTTCAACCTTCTTTTGCCCAGGCCAACCTTCTACTGCGAAGCTTCTCGCTAAGGTGCGCTTGACGTTACCATCAAGGATCGCATGAGGGAGTTTATGAACCGAAGACAGAACTGCAGCGGCAGTAGATCGTCCAATCCCTGGTAGTGCGTTCATTTCTTCAATAGAAAGCGGAAACTCACCACTATATTGCTCGGCAACAATCTTGGCAGCCTTGTGCAAATTACGAGCTCTTGCGTAGTAACCAAGCCCCGTCCATAAGTGGAGTACCTCATCTTGTTCGGCGTTTGCTAGGTCAATAACCGTTGGAAAGCGTTCCAAAAAGCGTTGGTAATATGGAATCACTGTTGTTACCTGAGTCTGCTGAAGCATGATTTCAGATAACCAAACGGTGTAGGCGGTTTTATTCTGTTGCCAAGGTAGTTCTTTACGCCCGTAAGCGTCATACCACTTTAATATGGCGGTTGCGAAAGGAGTCACGACATGCTCTATGCTTTGCTATTATTAGAAGCGAAATTGCACCACACTTAACGTTGGATGTAAAACAGACAAATTGTGTGGGAATTTATCCACGGAAAGACTTGCACCGGAGGCAATTCTTTGGATAATCCCCGCTTTGATTAATCAATGTGCAGGCAAAAATCAATGAGTGAAGTGACCACTAACGAATATACTGAAGATGGCAAACTGGTTCGTAAGATCCGTAGTTTTGTTCGCCGCGAAGGCCGCTTAACCAAAGGCCAAGAAAGCGCGATGAATGAATGTTGGCCAACAATGGGTATCGACTACACCCCAGAGCTTCTTAACTGGAAAGAAGTATTTGGCAACGATAACCCAGTTGTACTAGAGATTGGTTTCGGTATGGGTGCATCACTGGTTGAAATGGCAAAGAACGCACCAGAGAAAAACTTCTTAGGTATTGAAGTTCATAGCCCTGGTGTTGGTGCTTGTTTGGGGACTGCGCGTGATGCGGGTGTAACTAACCTGCGTGTAATGTGTCACGATGCAGTAGAAGTATTCGAACACATGATTCCAGATAGCAGCCTGCATACACTGCAACTGTTCTTCCCTGACCCATGGCACAAAGCTCGTCACCACAAGCGTCGTATTGTTAAGGCTGAGTTTGCAGAAATGGTTCGCGGTAAACTTCAACTTGAGACTGGTATTTTCCACATGGCAACAGACTGGGAGAACTACGCAGAACACATGATTGAGGTGATGAACGTAGCTCCTGGTTTCGAAAATATCGCTGAAGATGGTGATTATATTGCTCGCCCTGATGAGCGCCCACTGACTAAATTTGAAGCTCGTGGTCACCGTCTAGGTCATGGTGTTTGGGATATTAAGTACAAGCGTACTAAGTAATTCTGAAAAAAATAAGTGAAGGTAAATCTGCTTTAGGTTAAACCTTACACTTTATGGGATTGATTAAAGCCAACATTATTGTAATGTTGGCTTTTTTGTCCTTAGGCTTTTATTGCGATAAAGGTTTAAGGACAGAAAGTAATGTTAGACCCCTACAAAAATAACAATATAGAAGTAAGCACACATGAAACCAACTCAAGCTATTTTGGCCGAGATTTTAGACGAAGTTCGTCCCCTAATTGGTCAGGGAAAGGTTGCTGATTATATCCCTGCATTGGCTCGTGTATCGAACCAGAAACTGGCGATTGCGGTATACACAAACGAAGGAGAGGTGATTCAAGCGGGTGATGCAGAAGAAGCTTTTTCTGTGCAATCTATCTCTAAAGCGTTGAGCTTGACGTTAGCGATGGTGCTTTATAAACCCGAAGAAATTTGGCAGCGAGTGGGCAAGGAGCCTTCTGGCCAAGCGTTTAACTCGATGATTCAACTTGAGATGGAGCAAGGCATTCCTCGTAACCCGTTTATCAATGCGGGGGCAATTGTAGTGGCAGACTTATTGCACAGCCGTCTATCAGCACCAAGACACCGTTTATTAGAATTTGTACGTCAGCTATCGGGTGATACTCATATTGTGTATGACAAGGTAGTTGCGGCTTCAGAAATGATGCACAGCGATCGTAATGCGGCTATCGCTTACTTGATGCGTTCATTTGGTAACTTTGAAAATGATGTTATCCCTGTTCTGAATAACTACTTTCATGCCTGTGCGCTTAAAATGACGTGTGTGGATTTGGCGAAAACCTTTAGCTATTTGGCGAACAAAGGTGTGTCGGTTCAAACTAAGAAAAAGATCATCACGCCGGTTCAAACTAAGCAGTTGAATGCTTTGCTTGCTACATGTGGTTTGTACGATGGGGCGGGGGAGTTTGCGTATCGTGTTGGTATGCCAGGAAAATCGGGTGTGGGTGGCGGTATTATTGCCATCGTTCCGGGTGAGATGACAATTGCTGTGTGGTCTCCAGAGCTGGACCCGTCTGGTAACTCTCTTGCTGGTACTAAGGCGCTAGAGCTGCTTTCAGAGCGAATTGGTCGTTCTATTTTTTAGAAGAAAGATGCGAGATGCGAGCACGGACTTCGTCCTATAGAGCGCTTCGCTTCGAGAAAAGTTCTTACAATAAAAGGGTTGACCCTAAAGCCAACCCTTATGCAATACTTCTCGAATCTCGAATCTCGAATCTCGAATCTCGAATCTCGAATCTCGAATCTCGAATCTCGAATCTCGAATCTCGAATCTCGAATCTCGAATCTCGAATTATTCGTCTTCTTCTGCCATAAAGGCTTCTAGCAAATCATTCAGGAACAGTTTTCCTTTTTCAGTGATCTGCCAGTGAGTGTCGGTTTCGTTCAAGTAACCAAGCTCTTTTGCCCACTCTATTGTTGGCTGAATCGAGTCAAAATTAAGCCCAGTCGTATCAATGAAATCTTGTTTTGGACACGCTTCTATTAGCCTGAAGCGGTTCATAAAGAATTCAAAAGGGCGATCTTCATTTGGCACATCAAATTCATTGGATAGGTAAGGCTTCACCATGTTCTGGTAAGCCGCTAAATAGCCTCTAGGGTGCTTAATCTTTGTGGTGCGAACAATGCGTCCATCAGCAAAACTTAGCTTGCCATGAGAGCCACAGCCAATACCTAAGTAGTCACCAAAGCGCCAATAGTTGAGGTTGTGCTGACATTGGTATCCTGGCTTGCTGTAGCCTGAAATTTCATACTGTACATAACCTGCATCTGAGAGCTTTTTATGGCCTAAGTCGAAGATATCCCAAAGGTCATCGTCGTCAGGCAGCTTTGGCGTTTTGTAATAGAACATGGTGTTAGGTTCTATGGTGAGTTGATACCAAGATAAGTGTGGTGGTTCGAGCTCGATCGCTTTGTCTAGATCCGCCAAGGCCTGATCAATGCTTTGATCGGGCAAGCCGTGCATGAGATCTAAGTTGAAACTATTCAATCCAATCTTATGCGCTAAATGAGCGGCATTTACCGCTTCACCTTGACCATGAATACGCCCAAGCCTTTCCAGCTTCTCTTGCTCAAAGCTTTGTACGCCTACCGAGATTCGAGTAATGCCGGCCTTTTGGTAACCTGCGAAACGTTCTGCCTCTATGGTGCCCGGGTTGGCTTCCATGGTGATTTCTATTTCAGGTTTGAACGGGATACGTTGTTCAATACCTTGCAGTAATCGACCTATCCCTTCTGGAGAGAATAGGCTCGGCGTACCACCACCAATAAAGATTGAGTGCAGTGGACGAGGTGTGCCATTGAGTTGGTACTTTTCGATATCAGTATCGAGATCCTCAAGTAGCGCATCGATGTACTCTTTTTCAGGAATCTCGGCTTTCAGAGCGTGTGAGTTGAAATCACAATACGGACACTTTTGTACACACCATGGGATGTGGACATAGAGGCTAAGTGCTGGTGGTATTAGCGCTGTATTATGCATTACAGAGCTTGCTCCTTGAGTGATTTGAATAGTGACGTCAGGGCTTTACCACGGTGTGATAGTTGCTTTTTACGTGTTGATTCAAGTTCAGCAGATGCGCAGTTATCTTCAGGTACAAAGAATACCGGATCGTAGCCAAAGCCATTCTCACCGTGTTCTTCAGTCAGAATACGACCTTCCCATTTACCGTGGCATACCAATGGTGTCGGATCGTTTTCGTGACGCATTAGTACCAACACACAGTGGAAACGAGCGGTGCGCTTTTCAGTTTCCACACCTCGCATTGCCTCAAGCAGTTTTTCGATGTTTTGCTTATCGGTTGCCCCTTCACCTGAGTAACGCGCAGAGTAGATACCCGGTGCACCATTAAGGTGATCAACCTCTAAGCCAGAATCGTCTGCAATGGCTGGTAGCCCAGTTTCTTGCGCAGCATGGCGAGCCTTGATGATGGCATTTTCAATGAAAGTTGTTCCCGTTTCAGCGACTTCTGAAACATTGAATTCACTTTGTGCGATAACGTCAAAACCAAATTCAGACAGAATATCTGCCATCTCGCGAACTTTGCCTTGGTTGCCTGTTGCTAAAACAATCTTACTCATGGGATGTGGCTCTAATAAGTTAGTGAACAGAAAAATGAAGGTTGAACCTACTCTTCTATATGGAATTTTTGTGTGAAGCGCAGTGGACCTGTGCCTTTCAACCCTGCGTTAACATCGATATTAAAGGTGATGTTTTCTTCGTGTGTTATAGGGAACTCAGCCAGGTAATAAATCGCATCACCTTCCTTTATTTCGCGGAAGTTCAGTGTGCGAGTGTTACCTACTAGGTTCTTCGCTGTTCCCGTGATTTTAGCCGTTGTCGCAGGTTTACCTAGGGAAGCTTTGTCTAACACGCTGATGTTCAGAATCGCTGAGTAGCCATTTCGCTTAAGCTTATATTGCTTAGCGACCTTCGCCGTTATAAATGTCGAGTTAAAAGCCGAGTAGTGAACCTCGACATCCTTAATATTCTTAAACTGTCCTGCTGAGCTTGGTAGGGCAACAAGAGCGGTGAGTAGGGTTGTTATCCATAAACGCATAATGACTCCAATAAATAGCAAAAAGCCATCATAGGATGGCTTTGACTTCAGTTGGGATTTGGCTTGGTGAGCATATTCGAACTTGCTTGTGCCGACCTAGCTCTCCCTTTTCTATCGTAATTTGCCCTTTAGCGACCTTAAATTGCTTCGCAAGGTATTTCGCTAAGTGGGCATTGGCTTTGCCATCAACCGGTGGTGCTGTAATGGCAATTTTCAGTTCCTCACCGTGCAAGCCGACAATTTTATCTCGGCTTGCTTTGGGTTGGATATAGAGCCGAAGAAGAATATCGTCTTCTTCGGCCCAAACCGCTTTTGGCATCGTCAAAGTACCTAGTGTCCGTACTTAAATTATAGCTGATACCAAATAGGGCCAATCATGTCACCCATTAGGAAGTTCGCAAATTGCAGAACAATGAACAGAACCAGCACGCTTAAGTCAAAGCCACCCATGTCAGGTAAGATGCGACGAATAGGTATTAACATTGGCTCAGTCAGTTGATGGAACACGTACTCAATTGGGCTGCGGCCTTGGCTAACCCAGCTTAGGATTGCACGGATCAATAGTACCCAGAATAATAAGCCACCAGCGGCTTTGAGTAGAGATAGTGCGCCAAAGATAAGGAAGCTAATATCAAATACAGCCGCGCCGCCAGAGATAATCAGATTTAGAGCAACGAACTTAAGTACACACAGCACATAAGCGAAAACAACCGTCGCAAGATCAAGGCTGCCGATTGATGGAATAACTCGGCGCAGTGGAGCAACAACCGGTTGTGTCGCTTTTACGATGAATTGTGAGAATGGATTGTAGAAATCTGCACGTGATGCTTGTAGCCAGATACGCAAGATCACAACCATGATGTAAAGATCAAAAACGGTCGAGATCAGAAAGCTCATCGAGTTCATATTGTTTCCTTTTTCGGATTTACTTGCCGCTTAGGTATAACCCGAGCGACACAATGCTTTTGTACAGTAATGAGTATTAAAACAGTTTTTCCATCTCTTCAGCTCGAGCTACCGCCGCTTGCATCGCTTTGGCTACGATATCTGATAGTTGGTGTTCGTTAAATGTGCGCAGTGCTTCTGCGGTGGTCCCGCCTTTTGAAGTAACCTGTTCGCGCAATGTTGATAACTCAATATCTGGATTCACTACCACCATCTCTGCCGCTCCTAATGCTGACTGCTGCACTAGCTTTCGAGCGGTTTCTTGGTCGAAACCTTGGTTGATTGCCTCTGCTTGCATCGCTTCCATAAACAAAAAGAAGTAAGCAGGAGCACTGCCCGCCGCCGCAATAATGTTGTTGATGCCTGACTCTTGCTCAACCCAACTCACTTCACCTACGGCTTGCATTAGCTGAGAAGCGAAGTCTTTATCGCCTTGGCTGACCGTTGAATCAGCATAAAGGCCGCTCATTCCCTTACCAAGTAGTGATGGCGTGTTTGGCATCACACGCACAAGGTTCAGCTGGCAGTTTAACATCTCATTGAGCCGATTCGCATTAATACCCGCGGCAATTGAGATAACCAGTTTGTTGCTAAAATCGATACTTTGTAAGGATTTACATACATCGGCCATCATTTGTGGCTTCACTGATAACACAACAACATCTGCTTGCTCTGCTGCGGCAATGTTGTCGCTGGTGGTATTGATTCCGTATTTTTGCTCTAACGGTAATCTTCTGGTGTCTGAAGGCGCTGTCGCAGTAATCTTTTGCGCTGGGTAACCACTCGCCACTAAGCCCGCTACAATTGAGCGAACCATGTTTCCTGCCCCAATAAAGGCGATGTTCTTATGTTCCATATATACAATCCTGAGCGTGTCGCTGCGCGGTTCAAGCGAAGCGGTATCAATATTTATCGTCGATTTCTAGTGACTAATTATTTGTTATTTCGCGTAATCACGCGCACCAAAGATAGCTGTACCAATACGAACCATGGTGCTACCTGCCTCAACCGCTGCATCCATATCGCCACTCATGCCCATAGAAAGGGTATCAACGTCAGGATACTTCACGGCTAGCTTTTGTTGAAGCTCTGCCAGTTGAGAGAATGCATTAAGCTGTGATTGATAGTCAGATACGTTTGCTGGAATCGACATCAATCCTCTTAAAGTGAGGTTAGGGAGCGACGAAATCAACTCTGCGAGTGAAAAAACTGTCTCTTCTGAAGTGCCAGCTTTCGATTCTTCGCCGCTGGTATTCACTTGAATAAGCACCTGCAGAGGTGGGAGGGCGCTTGGTCGCTGATCATTAAGCCTTTGGGCTATTTTATCGCGATCCACAGAATGCACCCATTGGAAGCTTTCTGCGATTGGGCGTGTTTTATTGGACTGAATTGGGCCAATAAAATGCCACTCCAAATTTAAGTTAGAATGATGTTCTGAAAAGTGTTTTACTTTATCAGCACCTTCTTGGACATAGTTTTCACCAAAGGCAATTTGGCCTCCAAGTGCGGCTTCTAGAACCGCATCAATAGGTTTAGTTTTGCTGACGGCTAAAAGTTGCACGGACTCTGGATCTCGTCCGCACTTTTGTTCAGCACTACGAATCTGTGAGGTGATTTGTTTGATATTTTGTTGAATACTACTCATAGCTGACTTTACTTAAGGGAAAATAAATGGATATCACCGAGTTACTAGATTTTAGTGTAAAGCATAACGCATCAGATCTACATCTTTCTGCGGGTGTATCTCCAATGGTACGTATAGATGGTGAAGTAAGAAAGCTTGGAGTGCCCGCTTTGAGTCATGCTGATGTGCATCGTTTAGTTTTTGAGATCATGAACGATTCACAGCGCGGTGAGTTTGAAGAGAAACTCGAAGTCGACTTCTCTTTTGAATTACCCAATGTTGGTCGTTTCCGTGTGAATGCTTTTAACCAAGCTCGTGGTTGCTCAGCTGTGTTTCGATCTATCCCTGTAGAGATCCCAACTTTAGATCAGTTAGGCGCGCCTGAAATCTTTGAAAAGATTGCTAACTACGAGAAAGGTTTAGTGCTGGTCACTGGTCCTACTGGTTCTGGTAAATCGACGACGCTTGCGGCGATGGTTGATTATGTTAACCGTAACCATAACAAGCACATCCTGACCATTGAAGACCCGATTGAATTCGTTCATACCAACAATAAATGCCTCGTTAACCAGCGAGAAGTTCATCGTGATACCCATAGCTTTAAAGCGGCGCTACGTAGTGCATTGCGCGAAGACCCTGACGTTATCCTTGTGGGTGAACTTCGTGACCAAGAGACGATCAGTTTAGCGCTAACGGCCGCAGAAACAGGCCATCTAGTTTTTGGTACGCTGCACACAAGCTCTGCTGCTAAAACCATAGATCGTATTATTGATGTGTTCCCCGGCAGCGACAAATCTATGGTTCGTTCAATGCTATCCGAATCACTACGCTCGGTGATTGCTCAAAAATTGTTAAAGCGTGTAGGCGGTGGTCGTGTGGCTTGTCATGAAATTATGATGGCGACACCTGCAATTAGAAACTTGATTCGTGAAGATAAAGTTGCACAGATGTACTCGATTATTCAAACTGGTGCAGCACATGGTATGCAAACCATGGAGCAGAATGCGAAGCAGCTTATGGCCCAAGGTTTAGTTGATTCAGAAGAAGTCGAGAAGAAGATTGAAATCGAAACCTCACGGTTTTAAGTCAGGATGAATCATATGGAGTTGAATCAAATTCTTGAAGGCATGCTTTCACAGAAAGCGTCGGATCTTTACATCACCGTGGACGCACCAGTTCTGTTTCGTGTTGATGGTGAACTGCGACCTCAGGGAGAAAAGCTGAATACGGCTCAGGTCTCTCAATTGCTTGATGAGATGATGGAGCAAGACCGACGCGATGAATACCAACAAACACGCGAGGCTAATTTTGCGATTGTGCGTGATAGTGGCCGTTTTCGTGTGAGTGCTTTCTTCCAACGAGAGCTTCCTGGTGCGGTAATTAGACGCATCGAGACTAACATTCCAACCTTTGAACAATTAAAACTCCCTGATGTGCTACAAGACCTTTCAATAGCGAAACGCGGACTTGTGCTAGTGGTTGGAGCGACGGGGTCTGGTAAATCAACTTCAATGGCTACGATGACAGGGTACCGGAATGCTAACCGGTCTGGTCATATTTTGACGATTGAAGATCCGATTGAATTTGTACATGAGCATAGAAAGTGCATTGTTACTCAGCGTGAGGTCGGACTCGACACCGAGAGTTATGAAGTCGCGCTTAAGAACTCCCTGCGCCAAGCTCCCGACATGATCTTGATTGGTGAGATCCGTAGCCGTGAAACCATGGAATACGCGATGACCTTTGCTGAGACGGGTCACTTGTGTATGGCTACACTGCATGCTAATAACGCTAACCAAGCACTAGAGCGTATTCTTCACTTGGTACCAAAAGAGCAGAAAGAGCAGTTCTTGTTTGATCTGTCGATGAATCTGCGTGGTGTCGTCGCTCAGCAGTTAATCCGAGATAAGAATGGCAGCGGTCGTCATGGTGTGTTTGAGATTCTACTTAACAGCCCACGAGTGTCTGACTTGATTCGTCGCGGTGAACTGCACGAGCTAAAAGCAACGATGGCGAAATCGAAAGAGATTGGGATGCAGACCTTTGACCAAGCTTTGTATGATTTAGTCGTTGCGGGCAAAATCAGCGAAGAAGATGCGTTTCATAGTGCCGACTCTGCTAATGATCTGCGCTTAATGTTGAAAACCAAGCGAGGTGATGGTGACAATGGCATGGGAGCTCTCAGCAGTGTGAAAATCGATATGGGTTAATTAGTGCCGCTGATTTTTATAGGAGAGGGTAAATAGATTCCCCACAACAAGCTGTGGGGGAAGGTTTAACCTTTATGAGGAGCTGAAATTATCATTCG
>NZ_JAPPTM010000045.1:0-17449 GCF_027587105.1 Vibrio sp. RW | reverse complement strand
CTTGATTGTATGGGTGACCGCTGTTCATTGTAATTCCTTCTCTTTGATGACCTAAACGTGTCTCATGATTTGAGTCTTGAGTAGAGGCTCACAAAAACCCCTACTCAATGATTTATAAATGGATGTCAAATTGATTAGACAAAGCAAGATGTTGGATGTCTTCGATCTTAATTCGCTGACCCGCATTGGTGATTTCGAGAGTTTTCATCGTTCCTTTGACGCGACCTAGTTCCTTAAGCTCTTCAGTCGTTAATTTCTTTTCGTTAGTTAAAGCTGAGTAGGAGCTGAAAGCGAATGGGCAATGTTCTTGATTAACACCTGCCTCTGTACTGTAGAGCCAGTTTTCCGATTCGTCGGACTCCGAATCCAAAATAAAAGTGACCTTTTGTTCAATTAGAGGGAAATCTTTATTCAGGCTTGTCCAAGTGAACTCAACATCAAATTGAGATACGTCATTTGGAATCTCAGACAGGAACCCAATCATGTCACCAACCAGACCGACATAACGTTTGTTTTGCCAGTAACGCTTGAGCCCATAATCAGGGACCTTCAGCCAAATTGGGCCCTTTACTTCCAAATTCAAATCGCTGCACCTTTGTGACCGGTGAGTGATCCCCAAGTAAAGTCGCGGAACGAGATGAACAAACTTTGCATTGGGACGCAGTGGCAGTTCTGAATGTCCGGTTAGTGATTGGTAACCCTTTCTAGATTAGCGGTATGAGGGTTTCCAGAATTCTGGGGGGAGTATATAGAAATGTACTCCTTTGGCGTGCGCTCTTGTCCGTAAAAGATGACATATCTTGTCCAATTATCTTTCACAGTCATGTACGGTTCTGCTTTGATGAGTTTTCTCAGCTCACTCCACCAATTTTGCCATTTAGGACCATAGTTATCGGTAATATGCTCAGTGGCTATTTGAATGCCGATATCGCTAAGTCGAATTGATTCTCTTGATTCAGAAAACTCAACGAAACGGTCTGACTCTAAAACATTAAGAATGTCTTGTACGCGGTGACCACTATTTGGATATACATCGTAATGATTTTCTTTGACTTCTGTTCGTGAAAGCCCTCTACGTGCTCTCTTCATTTTTGCAAGATACGGTTCTTCGATTTGGTACAACGTTAGCCAAGACTTTTCATATCTCAATAACCACTTTAATAGCGGCATAGCGTAAAAGGGCTCAGGTTCACAAATGAGTGTTATTGCGTTTGGGCCTTTAATACAAAAGTCATCATTCACTCCATTGAGGATTTTCTCTTCTGTAGTCGCTACCGAAAGCAACAGAGATTCGAAAATGTCTGCTGTTGTATGTGCTTCGCCAATTTGCTCTCTTAAACTCTTCGCTATAAGGGGTCACACGACGATTCGGAAAATATTGTACGCTAAGAGCATAACGTTATGACTTTAAAAGATTAATTTTCCAGTTCTGGCCATATGTAATCTCCCGTTAAATTTATATGTTCCCACCCTAAAGGAGACAAGTGGCTAAGTAATGCTTCATCGATTATTTCCCCACGGTTGCGGAGTGTTTCTACTGCCTGACTGATGTATTCTGTATTCCACAAAATAATTGCAGCAACAACCAGATTAAGCCCACTGGCGCGGTAACGTTGGTTTTCAAAGCTCCGGTCTCTTAATTCCCCCAATCGGTTAAAGAAAACTGCCCGAGAAAGAGAATTTTTCGCTTCACCTTTATTAAGACCAGCCTGAACTCGACGTCTAAGATTAATGTCTTGCATCCACTCCAGAGTAAATAAAGTGCGTTCTATCCGCCCTAACTCCCGCAATGCCAGTGCCAATCCGTTTTGACGAGGATAGCTACCGAGTTTTCTCAGCATCAGAGAAGCTGTGACCACTCCCTTTCCTATTGATGCAGATAATCTGAGGATATCGTCCCAATGCAAGGCGATATAATCAAAGTTCACATCTCCGCCAATTAGCCCTCCTAATGTCGGATAATCCGATTTGTTACCGGCTATATACAGACGCTTATCTGAAAGATCACGTATTCGTGGAGCAAATTTGAATCCCAATATTGGCATGAGTGCAAATACATGATCAGTGAATCCGGCGGTATCCGTATAATGTTCTTCAATATTGAGTTCAGATTCATGGTTAAGAAGGCCATCCAGTACATAGGTGGCATCTCTCGCAGGGGAATTGATGATCCGGGTATGAAACGGCGCATAGTGATCTGAAATGTGAGTATAAAAAATGCTTCCCGGCTCTGAGCCATATTTAGCATTAAAGTGTCCCTTGGATTCTCCCCGACCTCCTGCATTAAATCGCTGCCCATCGGAAGAGGATGTCGTACCATCCCCCCACCATTGAGAAAAATGATGTTGATGCTGTGCATTTGTCAGCTCAGCCAATGCTTTACTGTAAGTATCGTCTCGAACATGCCAGGCCTGTAACCAAGAGAGTTTAGCGTAGGAAGTACCAGGGCACGATGAGGCCATTTTTGTCAGACCTAAGTTGATTCCGTCTGCAAGAACAGCGGTCATTAACATTACTCGGTTAGATGCGGGTTGTCCGCCTTTCAAATGAGTAAAATGGCGTGAGAAATCTGTCCATCTGTCTACCTCTAGCAGAAGCTCGGTTATTTTCACTTTAGGCATAAGTGCTGATACCTTCCTGATCAACTTCTCAGCCTCTTCTGGAACAGAGTTCATCAACGGTGTAATGCGCATTCCACTGGCAGTCACTATCGTACCGGGAAGGTTGTTATCAGCAGCATGGAGTTCGACACGTTTCAATGCGGTGACTAACTGATTCTTTTTCTGTTCAAGGAATAATTCACCGTCAGTTTCAATATCCAGTCCTAACTCTTGTTGGCTAAACAGTGTGCGATATTTGTCGAGCGGAAGCAGGTAATCTTCAAAGTCCATAAACTGTCGGGAATGACGAACCCATATATCCCCCGAACGCAGCGCATTTTTCAGTTCTGAAAAGACACAAAGTTCATAATACTTTTTATTTATTCCTTCCTCAGTAAAAACAAGGGAAGCCCATCGTTTTCGAATAAAGTCAGTCGGTACGTCTTCGGGTAACTTACGCGCTTTGGTTAGGTTTAGTTTACGAAGGACATTAACCGCATCAAGCAGAGTCTGGCTGACTGGAGCCGCCTTTAATTCCAGTGCATCAAGAAACGCCGGAGTGTAACGGCGTAACTGAGGATACGCATCAATAATGAGCGTAAGGTGATCAAACTCTGGTTGGCTAAGTTGCTCTGCGCTTTTGATACTATCAAGAAAGACCTGCCAGCCAATGGAGGTTTCAATAGCATCAAATGGATCACTTTTTGATTCTCTGGCTTTCTGAATAAGGCGTCCGGCCTGTGACAGTACCTTTAGTTGCTCATTAATTTGCTTGCCTGAGCTTTGAAACTGTTCAGCATGTTTTCGTCTGGCAACATTCTCTTTACTAGCCATGATTCGGTCATGCATATCTATGAGTTCATCAATCAAAGTAGCTCTTGTATCAAGTACCACTGCCGCCAGTGTTGCGTGTCGTCTTAACGGTTCAAAATCCCTGAGATGTTGTGGTGTCATTTGACCACCTTCACGGGCTATTTTTCTGAGCCTATTTTGATGAACCATTTTTTCCAGACCATCAGGGAGAGATAGTGCCTGAATATATTCAATTCTCTCTATATGTTTTAGAACGTGCTTTGCATTGGGAAAACCATGTGGCTGCCGTAACCAGTTAATAAACGTCTGGCTTTGCTGGTTACGCATCAGTAGAAGTCGATCCAATTGCTCTTTTTGACCTTCAGACAATTCCGATGTCAGTGCACGATATACTCTCTTCGTTCCGAGAGTGATCGCTTCCGCGCATATCCTTTCCAATACCTCCATGCCAGGAATAACTACCTTTTGGGTGCGTAGATAATCTAATAACGTTTTGGCAAGCACCATACCTGATTCGGTTTGGACCGAAGTCTTTAGTAAATATTGTACGGACAGACGAAAATGGGACAGAGTAAAAGAGGCCATCCCCAACCAGTTCATCAGCTCAGTAAGATGTTCCCTGCGGGTCGTCTTTCTTATCGCATACCTCTTCCAATGTGTTATCGGTACACCGAGTTGTTCACTTACGAAAGACAGCAGGTGGGCTGGAGGTTCTTCATCTGGAGGAATGGGTTTTCCGGGATATCGCAAGTAGCAAAGCTGAATAGCAAACCCAAGTCTATTGTGTTTCCCTCTCCTTTGGTTAATAAGGGCAAGGTCGGCATCGTTAAATAGGTAGTGTCGGACAAGATCATGATGCTCTTGAGGAAATGCCGTTAATGTTTCACGCTCAGATAACGTGAAGAGGGTTTTGCGTGGCAATCTTATTTCCTCCGGTAGCTATGTCAAAGGGACACACTTAGCTAACCAGATAAATGCCTCGATTAAAACCCAATGCTGACAATCCGGTTTTATAGGTGTGAGGTACGACAGAATCGCTTGGTGATCACACACTGAAAATCAGTATCGTAACTCGGAAATGGACAAAAACGTGTCAGTGGCTTTCCTAAATTAGCAATTCATGGATAACTAAAGATTATGGAAAGCCGTTAATTTGGTGTCCTATATTGATAAGTGCAGATCAGTTTGCGTTCCCCAAAAAGCCCCACCCTGTATTAAGCATTGTGGGGCTTTTACTAACGGTGTTTAGGCTTAACCAAAGATCATAATAAACAGTGTATACAGACTCATTGCTGCCATCATGATGGTAATCAACCAACCAAACACCGACATCCATACCGGGTGTCTATAGTCTCCGACAATGGCAGATTTACGGGCAGCAATCAGCATAATGCTTAATGTGACGGGTAGAATAAAACCATTCAATGCACCCGCTACAATCAATAAAGTAACTGGCTTACCAATAAAGCAAAAAATAAGGCTCGACGCTAATATAAAGGCAATAATGAAACCTCGAGTGTTGCGAGCAATAAAAGGGTGAAGTGTTTTCAAAAATGATACAGAGGTATATGCCGCACCGATCACCGAGGTTATAGCAGCAGTCCAAAGTACTAAACCAAACAATTTGTAGCCAATGTTGCCTGCTGCATGCTGAAACATTGATGCTGGTGGGTTTTCAGGGTCAAGGATCACACCTGTACTTATGACCCCAAGTGCAGCTAGGAACAATACCACCCGAACGACAGATGCCAAGCTTATTGCAGAGATTGAGCCACGGTTAACCTGTGGCAACGCTTCTTGCCCTGTCACACCCGCATCGATCAATCGGTGTGCGCCCGCAAATGTGATGTAACCACCAACGGTACCACCAACCAAAGTAACAATAGCCAACACATTGAGCTTCTCAGGCCAAACAGAACGATACAGCGCCTCACCAACAGGTGGTGAGGTCGAAAACAAAACGTATAACGTCATCACTATCAGTGAAGCGCCCATCACGATGGTAAATCGGTCCATCTCTTTCGAGGCATCTTTTAATAAAAAGATACTGATCGCAATCACCGCACTAATCGCTGCGCCTGCTACTGGCGTGATCCCTGGAAATAAGACGTTCATTCCCATACCAGCACCGCCTAAGTTACCGATATTAAATGCCAGTCCCCCCAACGCAACAGTACCTGCAATGGCAAAACCTAAACCAGGTAACAGATCATTTGCAATGTCTTGAGCACGTTTTTTCGAGACTACAATTACCCGCCATATGTTTAGTTGAGCACCGATATCAAGAAAGATCGACACCAAAATAACAAAAGCAAAACTGGCGCCAAGTGTTTGAGTAAAGACGGTGGTTTGAGTAAGGAATCCTGGACCAACTGCAGAGGTCGCCATCAAAAAAGCAGCGCCCATGATCAATGACCAGTTAAAGCCCCCTTTAGCTGACGGCTTTGAGATCGAGTCGCTCGCCGGTTGCTGTATCACTTTGTCTGTAGACATGTATTACTCCTGTAATTGTTACTCTGCAGCGCCTATCCGAATGCTGCTTCTTCCATAATTTGATGAACATCACCCGACTAGAGTTTGTTCTTGTCTCCATTTTTTCCCGACATAGCCGTGAAAAAACTGCTGTTGAATCGAATGTTCCGCCTCTGCTTCATAGAGGTTTTTTTCAACAAACCGAATTTCAGCACCCGGTTGGCATTGTGCAAGTTGGCTCAGCCCTTTAGCTGTAACACAACCAATTTTCGGGTAACCGCCAATGGTTTGCCTGTCTCGTAGTAAGACAATCGGCTGCCCATCTGCAGGGATCTGGATCGCGCCAAGGGCGATCCCTTCCGAGATCAGGTTACGCTTTTGGCATTCGATGGCTTCACCAGATAATCGACACCCCATCCTATCCATTTGTGGTGTTAGGGTATAACTCGCATTGAAAAATCGCTGGCGTTGCTCTGGTGTAAATAGGTCATACTGATAACCGGGGATCACTTCCAGTGTCACTTGTTGGCTATATTGCGGAATAAACTGGGGCAGTACTTGCTTGGTCGCCATTGGTTGACTCACCGAGTACCGGATATAGTCCTTGGCATTCAGCTTTTCACCTACTCCTTGAAGGCCGCCTAGCTCATCCCGAATGACAGTCGCACAGCTATTGAGTGGTGTAGGCACCTTGAACCCACCTTGAACAGCAAGGTATGCCCGCATCCCAGAACGAGCTCCTCGCAGTGCTAATTGGTCGCCTTGACGAACCGGATAAGACTGCCAGAATGCAATAGGCTGGCCATTCAATGTGGCCGCCATATCCGCGCCCGTTAAAGCAATTGTGGTTTCGGCATAGAATTCACAGCTAAACTGCCCCATCGCAATCTCAATTTGTGCCGCATTACGGTCGTTACCTAACAGGCGATTACTCCATAAGAACGCATGTTCATCCATTGGCCCACCAGTACTCACCCCGATAGCCTGATGACCAAATCGACCAAGGTCTTGCAGTAGGCTCAACGGGCCAGCAGTTAAAATTCGTAGCGTCATGCCACCTCCCCATCCATCGCAATTTCTTCTGGCAGCAGCACCCCACCCATGTCTAGGAACGTCGCCCTATCAATAGGCGTAAATGAAACTTGTGCCCCCATTTCAAACACCGTTAGATTCTCACGTTGGTAATCAATCAAACTAATGGGGGTTCGACCAATAATTTGCCACCCCCCCGGAGACTGCTTCGGGTAAATAGCCGTTTGCCGATCTGCGATAGCCAAGCTTCCGGCTGGCACTTTCAAACGAGGCGTTTGTTTGCGGGGAATTTCTATCCGTTTATCCGTATTACCTAAATACGCAAAGCCCGGCGCAAAACCAATCGCGTAAACGCGGTATGTAGCAGATACATGGATATTAACGACGTCATCAAATGACAAGCCGGTATGACGGCAGATCTCTTGCGCATCCAGCGCAACTTCAGGCCCATAATAAACAGGTAGTTCAATACACCTTACCTGATTCGCAGATAGCGAAGCACGGCTACATTCAATCAGAACCTTCTGTAAGCGCAGGTTAAATTCGCGAATTCCGATGGTGATCAAGTCAAAGCTAATTAATATCGAGGTATATGAAGGTACGATATCAACCACATACAATCCTAACTGCTCACGGATGACAGGAATTGCTGCCGCGATCTGCTCAGCCGTTTCAGGACTGACCGAATCCGAAAAATACACCATCAACGTGTTTTCATTTACTGCAGAGATCTTCATTGGCGATTTAACCTCGCACTCAGAACTTGCGCCGTTGGCAACGATAATGCCCCATCACCATGAATGCATAAGGTATCGGCATGAATGGCAATTTTCTGTCCAGACAGCGAAATTACCGCTTGCTCTTCAATCAGCATTAAAGCCTGCTGCTCTATTTGCTCAATCGTCGTAAGGCTTGAGCCTGATACAGAGCGCGGGGTAAGACGTCCGCTGTCGTCATAGGCTCTATCGACAAACGCTTCAAACCAAAGCTGAATACCGTAAGTTGCAGCTAGATCTTGATACTTCCGGTAATCCGGAACAGCCATAACAACCAACGGAAGATCAGAATTGTACTGATTAAGGGCAGAGAGGAGCGTGAGAAAAACGTCATCATCTTTCATCATCGCGTTATACAGTGCGCCATGAGGTTTAACATAACTAAGCACCACCGACTCACTCTGGCAAATAGCCTGTAGCGCACCAAGCTGATAAATAAAAAACGCGTCCAGCTCGTCTTTTTCCATAGCGATAAAACGACGGCCAAAACCTTGCAGATCTGGATACCCCGGATGAGCGCCAATAATCACACCATGCTGCTTTGCTAGCTGCACTGTTTTCTTCATCACCACAGGATCTGACGCATGCATACCACAGGCGATATTAGCCATATCTAAAAAAGGCATCACTTGCTCATCGCAACCTAACTGCCAAAGACCAAAGCTCTCACCCATATCACAGTTAATTTTCATGACGTTCTCCTTGGTTTCGCCTTACAGGAATGCAAATTCGTTATTTAACCGATCGGTGATCAACATCTTGCCTGGAGCATGAGTAATACACAGAGGTGGCTTACTGTTACGCATTACGTTTTGCGGAGTAACACCACAAGCCCAAAATACGGGGACTTCATGCGAGTTTATCGTTACCGGGTCACCATAATTTGGAATATTAATGTCTTCAATGCCTATAGCATCTGGCGTACCAAAGTGAACCGGGGCACCGTGGGCTTTAGGGAAACGAGTGGTCACCTGTATTGCACGAATAGCATCAGCAGGTGTGAACGGGCGCATCGAGACCACCATGTTTCCATGAAATCGCCCTGCGGGCTGACAGGCAATATTAGTATCGTACATAGAGACATTACATTGCTGGTCAATGTTACGAACATTCAGGCCAGCCTGAAGCATCGCTTCTTCAAAAGAGAACGAGCAGCCCAAAACGAAAGTGACCAAATCATCACGCCAATGCTGAGTTAAATCCGGTGTCGCAAGCTCAAACTGACCATCGTAGAACACATGGTATTCAGGCACATCACTACTAATATCGATATCGAGGCCAATCTCAGCCAAATTTTTAGCGCCGGGTTCGGTCATCCCTATCAATGGACAAGCAACTGGGTTACGCTGGCAAAATAGCAAAAAATCATTCGCCCACTCAGCCGGCAATATCACAAGGTTGGCTTGCATATACCCCTTTGCTAAACCACTGGTCGAATCGGTAAATGCATTTTCACGAATACGTTGACGTAATGCAGGAAGAGGAAGTTGTGATACTGATGCTGTCATAATGTCATCCATTGGTAATTACTATGTTAACGCCAAATAACAATACTGCTTATTTAGATAATGTCTATTTGTGATTTTTTGCGTATATTGATAAAAATAATTTATGCAGTCATAAATTCATGACTGCTGATACCTTAAAGAAATAAGAGAAGTGTCTGGGATGTTAAACTTAAAGCAGCTTGAAACTTTTGTCTGGATTGCCAACTTAGGTAGCTTTCGCCAAGCTGCTGAGCATTTATGTACAACCCAGCCCGCCATTTCAACCCGTATTACCAACCTAGAGCACACGCTTAATACAACGCTGTTTAATCGAGAAAAAGGCGGCGTCACATTGACGGCAAAGGGACGAGAGTTACTCCCTTTGGCGGAAAATATCCTCAATAGTACAACGCAACTTTGTTATAAAGCCGACGCAGCCAGCGCCCTCTCTGGATTACTCCGCATTGGTGTATCAGAAACACTGGTACACACTTGGCTACCTGAATTTCTGACAAGTCTTAATGAAAAATACCCTGATGTTGAAATTGAGTTGATTGTTGATGCAACAGTGAACTTAAGAAAAGAACTGATGGCGCATAATATTGATATCGCCATTCTCCTTGGTCCCATTTCTGAGCCGTCAGTGATCAATAAAGTAATATGTGAGTATCCTCTCTATTGGGTTGCGAGCCCCTCACTTGGTTTAAATGAACCGGCAGAAACACATACCTTTACCCGCTGGCCAATTATCACCTACGCCAGAAATACAGTCCCGTTCCACGAAATAGACCGTCACTTCACAGCCCAAAAAGTCCATCCCGTCCGCTTCTATTCGGCAAGCTCATTATCTGCGAGTGTAAGGCTGGCAGAGAGTGGCGTCGGGGTCGCAACCCTTCCTAAAGAAGTGATCAAAGAGCAGCTTAAAGAGGGGCGACTACAAATCATCGAGACGAATTGGACACCACAGCCACTGACATTTACGGTGTCATACATTACAACCCCCAATAGCTTATTGACCGAAGAAATCGTCAAGCTCGCCTTTGAATGGCTTTGTTGAATCGCTATACTCAACAATATCGCTAACGAAAACTTCGCTATTATAGTAGGCCTATAGAAATAGGTTGGTCAGCCCAACTATTCCAATTATAACCAAGATATCCGCATCAATCTGACTGGACAGTTAGCCAAGAAATCACAGCTTTAGAATTCTTTGCTGCGCGAATCAACTTCTTCTCGGATCAAACTAAAATTAGACTGTGTCGTATATAATAGACGCATTCTTCCTTAGAGTGGGTTGTTGCTATTGATGATGACTAAGGCCAAATGATTTGTTGGCATCACGTAATCTGTAGTTGGGCAAATTCAGCTAGCCCATGAACGCAACATTTTTGACGAAACTGATAATGGGACAAAGGTGAGTTTGTCAAAGGAAGCTCAGGCAAGCCCTGGACTTAAGTGGGTATGCATTAGTCTCCTAACTAAGAACGTAGGTTTAGCCTTCAGGCTTTATATCAAAACTTGGAAAATAAAGCCTTAGATGCTCACTACAACCCTAATTAACGTTCATTGATGGCTGCACTAACGCTTTTGCTGTGTATCGTAACTGTTTTGCTTACTACGTTCTTTAGTTGCACCCCAACCTTATTAAACGCCTTTTGGATAGCTGTTGAGACATGCTGGGGACCTTCTCCCACTAAAAAATTTTCTCTATCTTGATTCGTTTCGAATACGCAGACTATTTCTAAGCTTTGTGGAAAAGAAGGGAATTTGACCGTATGAGTCACCCAAAGAAAACCATCGTAGCCTTTTAACGTATCTTCACAAACTTCGGTCAACACGTCTCTAATTAGATTCTCGACCTTCTTATCTGATTTGCGCATGAAGCAAACTTCCTATTTAACACCTTTAAAAAGGGTTCAGTCTACATTGTCTCAAACGATATTGGGCAGCGGAATTTAGTCAACAGCCTGTTGACCATATTATTTTTATGAAGTTTTACTGTGTTCTAAACACATTTAGGGGCAGAAGTGCTTCATAGTGATTTTTGCAACAGGCTGTTGCAAAATTGGGGTTGGAGTTTGTCCAACAGCCTGTTGGACATTCGATGAAGCAGGCGATTTCCTAATTGTGCAGCAGCTTGCTGCACAAATAAATCTCATGTTGGTTTCATGCGCTCTAAACACGTCTTGGGGCATTTTTAAGTTAGAAATGGCAGCGTCCCTATGCTTCGCTGCCATTTTAATATGATTTGTCACCGCACTTGCGTCCTTACAAGCAGGGCAAGCAACCTAATATACAACTCAGACAAGCATTCAAGTTTCACACCGGGAAGCCAAAATGTTTTCCGTCTGGCAGTTCTACATCAATGCGAAGCTTGCCACCGGTCGCTTCGACGTATTTCTTTAGAGAGCTAAGACGTAAATCTTTGCCAGATTTCTCTAGATTGGCAACTGATGGCTGGCTAATGCCCATAGCTTTAGCGATTTCTACTTGAGATAGATGGGTGATCTCTCGAAGCTCAGCAAGTCGAATGTCAAGAAGCATATCCGCTGCTTTTTCTTTAGCGGCAGCAAGTGCTTCTGGTGACATTTTTGCGTCAAGTACGCTTAATGGGTTACTTTTCATTTTTAAGTTCCTCTAAATGCTCATCAAATTCTGCATCAGCAATCGGAATCATCTTTTTGTAGAATCTCTTATCGCCAGTTTTATCACCGCCACATAAGATAATTCCTGTTCTTTCTGGGTCAAAAGCAAAGAAAGCCCGTATAGGTTTCCCATTGCTTTGCACTCGCAACTCTTTCATGTTGCTGTGCTTTGAATCTTCCACAGTGTCAGCGTATGGTCTGCTCAGCTGAGGCCCTCTTTCAAGAAGAACCTGGATGCATGCGCGGACATTAATTTGATCGCTTTCATCTAGTGATAGAAACCACTCGTCAAAAAGTGGTCTAGTTACTACATTCCACATGTTTTATCTTTGTTTTCTTAGTATAGACTATATTCTATATAGATTTTTATTTATATACAATCACGTCAACTTTAATAACCACTCACCCATACAGATAACAAACGCAAATTCTATGGTTAAGCAATGCCTCGGTTAAAATAAAAAAGTCTGAATTGGGTATACCTTATGCAAACCATGTGATGTATCTTCAAAGTTGGTTCGCTTACTGTTGGTTTTATACCCTACGCGAACTACTATCAAATACCACACCTATAACAGACTAGAATTAAGAAAATGTTCATACGAGGT
Source organism: Vibrio sp. RW (assembly GCF_027587105.1). Taxonomy (NCBI): domain Bacteria; kingdom Pseudomonadati; phylum Pseudomonadota; class Gammaproteobacteria; order Vibrionales; family Vibrionaceae; genus Vibrio; species Vibrio sp. RW. The sequence continues at coordinate 5,016 of NZ_JAPPTM010000045.1, read as the reverse complement.
TACCTAAGAGCATCAACAGGTGAACAGGATGCTAATCGCGCAAAATCTGATTTGGAGTTATTTGCAGAACAAAAAGGTGTTCGTATCGCTAGCTTTTATACTGAGAGCCAGTCGGGTTCAAAGCTAGAAAGAGCTGAACTTTCACGACTAATAGATGACTCACATAAAAATGATGTCTTGCTTATCGAAAAGGTAGACAGGCTGTCTAGATTACCATATGAACAGTGGAAGCTACTGAAGCATCAATTAGTTGATGCTGGTCTACATATTGTCGTTCTTGACCAGCCTATGACTCATCCCGCTCTCAGCGGTGACTTAGAAAATTCGATGATTTCAAAAGTGCTGACTGAATTCATGATTGATCTCGCTGCGGCAATGGCCAGGGATGATTATGAAACTCGACGTAAAAGACAAGCACAAGGAATACAGAAAGCAAAAGATTTGGGTAAATATCAAGGAAGAAAACCAGACCTCCAACTGAGAGAAAATGTGGCTCTTTTACTTAGTGAGGGTAAAAGCTGGTCTCAGATTCAACACCTTTTAGGCTGTAGCCGGTCAACTATCGCAAAGGTCAAAAAAGCTGGAGCAGTCCGATAAGGACTGTACTTTGTAATACAGAAGGATATTAACTAGATTTTTCCAATAAAAATATCAAGTTACGCTCTTAGCGTACAATATTTTCCGAATCGTCGTGTGACCCCTATAAGGGGTAAGTTCTCTGGGGTTAGAACATGAAAGCATTGGCTTTTGGCAAACGAAGCACTGAGATGGTTCAGTTCTCCCCAGTCTTTGTAGGTTAAAGCCTGTGCAAACATGTTTAACCAAGTGCACTTTGAAGGGACATTGTCGACAATTTCTAATTCAATCAACAAATCTCTGCATGCATGGGCTTGCCGATGGATAGTATATAGATGGTTAGAGTTAAACGTGATCATAGATAATCCTTAGTGCCAAATGTGTTTGCTGCTTTCCACTGAGGCAAATCGGATTGAGTTCAAAAATGCCATAGAATGCCCTTTTGACTTAGGTCTTGCAGCACCAATGGACGAGGACGGTCACCCGAATTAATTGTACACAACAAACTATTAATATGCTATTTCTAAATTAAATACAATAAATTCTTGACCCTGTAGTGAACACCTATTAATCTTATCCATGACGTATGACGTCATAACTCCTGTATATTTTGAATCCTTACTTCAACAAACGTTATGATCATCACTTGCACATAGTCCCTGCTATGTGCATTTTTTTTATCAATTACACGTTACATTTATTGATGCGACCTACCACCAATACTGACTCATTAATATGAAATATGTTTAGTAGCGAATTGAATGCTGCCAATTTTATAAAGTATGCTTATCTTTCGGGAGTTTAGCCGCTCTCGATGCACAATAATGAGTAAGTTCTAACGTTGACATTTGTTTCATTATGACACGCGGCCACAAGACGATGTTATGTTTGTCATGTGGCCTTTTTTCTTGATGAAATCTGTCATTTCCATTACAAAAGCCCAGCTATCCAGCTGAGCAAGATTATTTCGTAAAAAAGAGAAAATGGTGGAAGGAGTGTAAGCGTGGAACTAGCAGATTAATGGAACGTCGGCTCACTGTCATTTGCCGTATGAGTGTTCACGTTTATCCAATCAATGTATTTTGGCATCACCTGGAGAACCCGATTGTCAAGCCAATCAACACCAACTATGGGGTCATTTGCAGACTGTTTATAGTCATCTAACTTTTGAGCATAGTCCTCAATGGTCTCAATTCGTACCTTCTCAGCGGGGAACCAATCCCAATTAGTTTCAAGTTCGACTAGCACTAGCCTGGCATTCCAATCAAACCCCCAAACACTGAACGTACCTTTCCTGTCACGTAAATAACAACGAGTACCTGAATGAATTCCAAGATTTGATAAAAAATCAATCATCATCACCCCTTAAGTTGTATTTTATCGCAAAATGATATTTGGAAGTCGTTATAATACCACAACTTTTCAAAAATAATCAAAGAATGCGCTCCCTCCCCCCTCCTTTAGGCCCTCAAGCCTGCTGTATTGTTATTCCACCAAACACAACAAGGAGTTAGAAAATGCCAGCATTCAAGAAAGGTTATCAACCTACAAAAGAAGATATCGACAACCGCTCAAGACAGTTGAACCAAGAGCATGATGCTTACTGGGCATCGCGTGGTGACAACCCACCTAAGCAATCAAAGAAAGGAAAAAAGTAACATGACTAAGAGTAAGAACACGAACAGCAACCCATTGTGGCCAACGAAAAATGGTACCTCAAATCCGTCAGGAAGCGGCAGAGGTAATAATCCACCAAAGAAATAGCATCTCTAGAATGTAGATGTGGAAGCAATGAGCTTCGGGAAATGCGAAGCTCATTATTCAAAAAAATTGTAGGTAAAGAAGTCTTTATATAGACGGGCCAGTGCGGAATGACCAAAGAAAGCATAGTTATCAGTTATTCTTTCACTGCAGCTCAGAACGTCAGCCGCTCATGTCATCCGTTATCGCCTATCTCTCCATTAGGGACATCTGAATTGGAAGCAGAACTTGCGCCATGTAGATAAATTGCCCAACTAAGGATTGTACCTGGGTCTATTTGTGACCTAAAAAAATCACTCCATGATTCAATGTTGGTGTAAATAATTGGCATAAAGCTGCAAAGTTGTTCTAGCGAAAGACCTCTTAGCTTATCAATGATTTTCTGATCATAAGCATATTGAAGCCGACGATGTTTTATGAGGTTGTTGAGTGCTTCAAGCCCCGCTCCATCAAATAACTGAACACGCCTTAATATGTCAACTTGTGTTCTATGAAAAGAAGCTTCGAGTATCGAAAGTTTAGATGATGGCTTCACAGATACCAAATCTCTTTCTTTTGAATTACGTAAATTAGCTTTGAACTCTTCCTTTGTACAATAACTCCAACACATGATAAGCGTCAAAAAGAAGGAGTACTCCCTACGTTCGTTTTGAACTTCTGCATCATTAGAATGAATATAAACGTTTTCCAGCGCCATATTCCACACATCATCAGCACGTTTACGTATCCGACTTACTTTTGTTTCGTTAAGCCTTCGCCAGTGCGTTTCAGTGTGACAGTTACTCACATCAAAGAGTGCAACGATACGTTTGTTGTCCATTTCCTCCGTTGAAGCTCTTCTAAGACGAAAACCACAATTATCTATAAATGCCATCAAAGGTCTTAGAGATTCTGCGCTTGCATTCAGTTGATGAATATGTTGATTTACATTAAAAGTTGCTCGGTTAAATGTCGTTGCTTTGAGCAGTTGAACTATCAAAGGTTCGATTTCAGGTTTAGCAACTTGAGCTTTCTCATCGATGTCTCTCAACATCTTTTCACACGTCTGGAACGCATTCGCGTCTGCGCGAACGTGCGCAAAATTCGGATCAATAATATATCGAGGCTTATACGTTCCTAGGTTAGAACGGTATTCTTTAGCAAATTTTTCGTACACACATCTAAGTTTTATGTCGGATAAAGCTTTCTTATCGAACGTCCTGATTTGCAATGCTGGGTGATCTTTATACTGAAGCGGCAGACCTAGATCTGGGTCTAGTAACTGGCCTAAAAGTTTCAAAAAATGAATTCGTGTCTCATTGCATTCGGTCATGTCATTACCCATTTCATCAAAATTCATCCAAAACATTGCGCTTGCACCCTCGGGATCCGAGCCCAAAAGAGCTCGGTCCATCCATTGGCGGTGATGAGCATTTTGATTGTCAGGATCGCTCATTATTGAGCAAACTCTTTGGAATTGTCTTAACTCGAAATCGGTAAATTCGGCTAATTTTCGAGATTGCTCATCAGTCAACTTGGAGCGATTTTGATTCGCTCCAACATAACCAAGAATACGAAGTACACGTCGCCTGACATCAAACATAGGCATTTCATAACCAGAGCGATTTGGTTCGATTAACTCATCGAGTCGCATTTCTCGTTGTCTGAGAATCTTCTGCTCATGAACATCATCTTTACGCCTATCGTTCGGCATCATATCTCCTTTGATTTCTTATTGGATTCAAGCTCTCATTCTCTTTTAAAATATCATGAGCATCTTTGCCCACTCCGTATCCTTCAGACACTTCATCATGATAAATCACGACGTGTATGGCCTTCTGGGTAGCCTCGGTGTAGGACATGTCTGGATGCTTAGCAAGGAATGCATCTGTGAACGCGTCGATTCTATCTTTTTCTTCGAATCTTCTTGTACGCTCAATGTGGTAGCCATCTTTACCGTGGTTGTATACTGCACTGACTTTATTTGTCATTGTCTTATCCTCTTTGTTTGGGTTCGGGACTAGAATATGACATAAGCCTAAAAAACGAATTGTCGAAATTTTCTCTGACTGAAACAATAAGGTAAATCATTGAAATTTAAGGGGTAAATTATTTCAAAAAACGTTGATAATTACTTCTAACATACACAAGTTCGTTTAAAATATCTTTATGCTCAGATGTAGCCACCAGCTCATCAATCGCGAGACAGATATGCGAGTAAGCAAAGATTGCAAACTGATCTTCAGGTTGGAAGGCGCACATGAATGTTTGAAGTGTTTCGTTACTAGGACGTGACTTACCGCTGATCCATTCTTTGAGTCGTTCCTTTTGTATTTCGTGTTCGGTTCTACCCGACAGCTCATTCATTTGAGGAACAGGAATTAGGCTAGCTAAAAAACTGCTCGTATGGCCGGTTCTCATTTTGATGAATTTAATGAGCTTTCCAAAATAACAGCGAGCATCCATATCCAATATTTGTGCAAGAAAGCTAGGCACTCGTTGCTCAGGATTATGTTGGTACTTCTTATCGAGAGAGATTTGGTCAAGAAGAGCAAAAAGAGCGAGAGGAAAATCGGCGTTTAAGTGACACACGGCAACATTGATTTGGTGATCTTCGCTATCGCAGCCATCAACGTATTTTTTCATGCCCTCAATCAGAGCCGTTTGATGTTCAGATAACAAGTTTGTTCGCTCAAGTAC
>NZ_JAPPTM010000044.1:0-21304 GCF_027587105.1 Vibrio sp. RW | reverse complement strand
ATATTTAAAATGCAATGGCATATATTTTCATGATATGACTCGCATTTTATGCATTATTTTGTTTTAATTATGAGCTTTTTCCTTTGTATCAAAGCCCACGCAAGCCTTTTAAATTATTTACTTAACTGCTCTAACTCTTCTACTTTAGATGCTAACAATTTTGCTTTCTTAGCAGAAACCTCATATTCCGCTGCGAGCACTAATTTTTCCTCTTTTGAGAAGTATTTAAATGTTTCGAGAAGATATGCAAGGTTCGGCATTACATAATTGCGTTCCTTTGCATGGTCGAAACGACTGTTTCTAATACCTAACAAAGAGTAGAACCCCATCTTAGACATCCCCATTTCCATCATTTCGGTCTTTGCTTCATCAAGTACCGCAAACTTGAAAAGGTTAGGTTGAGTTTCAACTGGGTTCTCACACAACCGTTTTTGAATTAAATAATGTTGAACCTCTTCGGGTAACTTCAGGAAAAACTCAACAATCCTCACTTCAATATCTTTGGCACCTTTTTTAGGCGCATGGATCATGTTGTGAACAACTACATCATTAATACCAAGTACGGCACCGTAGCCTCGCGTACTGCGACGATAGTCCGGTACAGGTAGTTTCTTAAGCTCTAAGAAAAAATCTTCGTAATACATACTGCATCCCGTGAGTGTTACCACTTACGTCCTTAATTATTTATACGGTTTAGCACTTCATCGAAAAGCTCAGCGTTTTCTCGCAGATACTCTGCCGCTGCAGCTTTTCCTTGACCTAGCTTTGTGTTTTTATAGACAAACCAAGTACCTCGTTTATCAACGAGTTTATCTTCCACTGCCATTTCAAGCAGTTCCGTAGCCTGATCAAATCCTACCCCATATAGAATACTAGTGTCGACAGACTTAAATGGGGCCGCAAGCTTATTTTTGACGATCTTAAAACGAGTTTCGTTGCCCACAACTTCATCTTTGACTTTTATTTGACCCGTTCTTCGAATATCAACACGCATAGAGGCATAAAATTTAAGTGCATTGCCACCAGTGGTGACTTCTGGGTTACCATAGCCTCCGATTTTATGTCGAATTTGATTGATGAAAATTACTAAACAGTTCGACTTCTTTATTGCTGCAACAAGTTTTCGACACGCCTGACTCATTAGTCGTGATTGTACTCCTAGCGCGTTGTCTCCCATTTGCCCCTCTAACTCTACCTTAGGGACTAATGCAGCAACTGAGTCAATAACAATTACATCCACAGCACCTGAATTAACCAGTATTTCAGTCGTGTCCAAAGCCTGCTCAGCTGTGTCGGGCTGCGAAATATATAATTGATCAGTATTGAGCCCAAGGTTTTTGGCGTATGCAGGGTCGAGTGCATGTTCAACATCCAAGAATGCGCAGACACTCCCCCCTTTTTGTGCCTGAGCTATGGTTTCAAGTGCTAATGTACTCTTGCCGCAACTTTCTGGTCCATAAATTTCAACCAGTCGACCTAGTGGGAAACCGCCAATGCCTGTAGCTCTGTCTAATTTCATTGAGCCCGTAGATACTACGTCTGCATCAACTTTTGTATTGCCCCCAAGGCTCATAACAGATCCTTTGCCGAATTGTTTTTCCAATTGGCCAAGCGCAGCAGCTAGAGCCGCATTCTTGTTTCTTTGTGTGGTATTTGATTGAGAAGTAACAATATTCATAAATATACCCTCCGCTTCTTTATCTTACATATTAGATTAAAAAGCGAATCATCACAAGTATATTTACCATAATTTAGCAGTATTTTTTAATGCGAGGTATGAGGATATTGGGTTTATTAGCGGCTAATTAGTGTGAAAAAGACCATCGATATCTTCAATTGTTAGCCAAGTACCGGTTTGCTCCTGCTCTCCGTCTAATGGATTCAGTTCTTCAGAGGATGTAACTGAATTAGCGTTTGCACTACCAAACTCAATACTTGGAATGTATCGTTCTCCAATTGTGAAAACCGACACCATGAACCAAGAAAATATAAGCCTTTTTCTAATTGAATACCGTTTCATGTGATTGCCTCTGTCTAAAACTTGTTTGTGTATAGTTGGAAGTAGCTTTTACTAGCGGTATGCCTTCTTGTAACGATAGAGTTTTAAACTTTCAATGTATGGTTCGCATTCGAACTTTGAAGTATTTTTCCGCGAACGATGCTTCTTGCTTTCAGCCCTTTCCATTTCAAGTGTCACGTTCTCTATTTCAGATCGCGATGCTGGAACAAATAAAGGCAATGAACCAATGTATGGCCTTGCGTCCCCTTCACTGTACAACGCATTCACTCTGATGGAATCAGCACTTTTGGATCGCTTCACCAATACTTCATCATCTGCAATGGCATTAATCAGATTTCTACACACTCTCTGACCATCTTCATTACCAGTCATAACTTTTTCGACCATGACTAGTGCTTGTGACTTAGAGAGTTTCTTTTGAGCCCCCCATCCACCTGATTCGGTATACCAAGTCAGTTTCTTAGGCAAATTCTCCAGTACGGTAAACTGACGCTCACATTGTTTTAAATGTACTCGCCCCAGCCCTGCACTTAAAAAATACTTTCGCAGTTGATTCAAAATACCTTCGTTGCTTTTTAAATCGGACTGCTCTTTAAATTTCTGAACTGCGGATAGAAAATCGCTTTTCTTGTTATTGACCTTGTGAATCGTATCCACCAGCTTATGAGGTATAAAAATCACCCCAGGCTGTTGGATCAATTCTCTGCCAGCTTGCTCATCACCATAAATATGTGAACCTAGAGCTTCACAAGCAACGTTAATGGCTTTACGGTCACTTTCATACACTAGCTTGATGAATAGATGCTCAGCGCGAAGCTCCTCAAGAAAAACCTCGACTGTTTTTTCTAGTTCATTGAAGACTTCTAGTAAGTCACAGTCTCGTAGTTCGCACATATCTTGTAATGACTTGGACATTGTTTCTCTCGCTCAATGATCGCATCTTTGCCTGTCTTTGTCGGAGTTGCGTTGGTATTCGCATAAGAGACAATTTCATGCAAGAAGCCTGACTCGTTAAATACAAACTCCACGTATTCCTCGTATCGAGGACGTCCAATCTTATTCTCCCAGTATCGATATGTGACAACCTTCCCCCACGGGAAACTTTGTACAATTTGTGGCTGCCCGAATAGTTCAAACACTTCAGAAGCAGTAGAAAGTCCGGGATCGACATGGAGTTCAGGTTTAGATGGCAAACGAGTACCACCTGAACCATATTCATTTGTGAAAGTTATTTTCGTATTCTGAGCTGCCACTTGAGGGTTATTAGGTGAAGAACAGCCGACTAAAGCCGTGGCGATAGCCGTTGCTAATGCAAGTCTTTTAATCATCATTATTGGTCATTACCTTCAATATTTGCTTTATGAAGCTCAACTGAGGAATAACAGGCATTAATGCGGCTTTAAGGTATTGCCGAATCGTTTGATGAATTGAAAAACCAACCTGCTTTATACCCTCATGATCTGAGCGTTCTAGTTCATGGTATGTAACGAATGCTTGTACGGCGAATGCGATAATAAAAACACCAATAGCTACGAACTGAAGAATCTCAGATAGCGTCATTAAGGCGTGAACGTTCCAAACCACAATGCTTAGAATGCCCAAAAATGGTATAGCAATAAGTGCAGAAATCACGCCCAAACCTCACTATTGTTTTATTATTAATAAAAGCATATATTCACCTTGACATGAAATCAACGCTATTGTCTGGATTATTTTGGTTGGTGGTAGGCTCTTTGCTTTCTTTCGGCTGGAAAATACCTGCAACCATCGAATCTTGAGAGCTATGTTTGAGCCTTACCTGGTGTTCGATATTACCAAGCATTTCTTTAACTTCCATTGGTGAGCTTACCTTTTTGTGTTGCATATCATTAGAAGTTGTAGGATCCGTTGTAATTGCATCGTTCAAGACCTCCAGGCATTGTTCCAATGTATACTGTTCAGGGAGATTTAATTTGCTCCCTTCAATGACAGGCTTATTGTCAGCAACAAAATCAACTGCAATGTATCGAGTGGCACCATCAGCCTCATATTGGTAGATAAAGTTTTGCTTAGAAGCCAACCTAACCGCTGCATTATGATCTCCGTTTAACTGTTGCTCTTTAAATTCACGCAACGGGTCTGTGCCTAAATTGTTGTGAGCAAATGAACGTACATTTTTTATGTGCATTCCATTTTCTCGCTTACCATCAACTATTTCGTTGTAAGCCCCAGCTTGTTGAATGGCTTGTTTAATAACTCCATCGAAACGAGAAATATCGTCCTTGGCTTTAAAGCCGTCCAGAATCTTTGCTTGGAAAGCTTTGATTTTACTACCAATCGTTTCCTGAATCAGTGGGGTGACATCTTGATGAATTGATTCGGCTCTTGAAGCAAGCCATTCTTCAGCCAGAATCCTTCTATCATTTGTTTTTTCTGGGTTGTAAGCGGAGTAGTTTTCTATGATTTTGTTTAGCTGACTTTCTGGTATTGATTCCCACACTTTTTCCATAAGTGAAGCATGTTCTGCTACATTCATCATTTTTCTAAGTCCAAGATGGACAGATTCATGTGCGATAACACCTCTTAGCGTACTCTCCTTTTGGCTATCAGCGTGGCTCAAATTTAAGTGCATGACACCATCTGATGCTAAGCCAGAGATATTCCTCTTTTCAGCGACAGCATTCATTACATCGGGAAAAGTATCAGTACTGCTATGAGCGACGATCTGTAGGTATGGGTTCTTAGATTGGATAGTATCGATTATACGCACTGCTTCATGCTCACGGAGATATGGATCTTCATTAGACACGCGGCGTTCACCTTTAAGGCTTTTGAGTTCATCGTTTGATTTTAATACTGAATGGACGGCATCTGCTTTAGTGCCCTTTTCTAGTGGGTCAAAGACTTTTACCTCGCCATTAAAGCCGTTTGACTTTAGCCGCTCTATCAAGATCATTTGGTCTAGTTTTTGGTTTTCATCTCCAACATCCGGTATAACAATGGCTTTGACATCATGAAGGGAAAGTAGTTGTGTGGCACTGGCACTAGGGTTAGGCATCGGACAGTTTTTGAAGTCTTGGGCAAGTACCGATATGGACTCTTTAACGTCCTTAGAAAATTCATCACTCAACTTCATCTCAGCACCTGATAGATGGTCAGCCACCAGCATGTACAGGTTACGTTTGGAATCTTCTATATCAGCATTGGATGTTTCGCTAATTGAAATTGCTGTATTGGTAAAGTTCTTGATCAAGTCTGCATATGCCTGAGATACATGACTGGAAGGTGTGGTTATATCACTTTCAATGTTCTCCAAAACCTTATCAGCAGATTGATTTGATATCTGTACTAGAGCTGCAACCATAGTATCAGCTTCATAGTTCTTCGCTTCTAATTGCCCGCGATCAAAAGTAAGTTTACCCGATACTAACTTCATTGGCTCATAACCCTCTGTGCCAAGAATGAATGCTTTAGTGTTCTGTAGCGTTGTTTGGAGCTGTTCAGCTATCCACTTTTGATATTCTTTCTCTTGCCCTTTATCAGACATTAAGAGGTTAAGCTGCACTTCAAGGGCTTCTTTATCAGGCACATGTCTTTTTTCATACGCTGCCCTTATCTGCTTCAAGTGGTATTCAAGTCCCATAAGTACATTTCCGGGATTTAGTTGCTGGTAAAGCTTCGTTGATGCGTCAGTAAGATAATCTAGGTTATTATCATCAATGTCAGCTATGCCTTCTCTCTCCATAAGTCTCGTTACTTGTTCTTTTACAGCAAGGTCAACAATTGGTTCCAACTTGTCACCAAGATGGCTCCTAAAGTCTTCAAACGTTACGTCTTCACCAGCACGGGTGGCTGCATTTTGATACTTAATGTATTGATCAGTGAGTTCGGTAAGGTGTGCATTATTTAGGAACGGTGAACCATCATTGTTTTTTGAAGGGATCTCAATGGCTTTACCTTGGCTATATTGGAAGGCCAGCTTCATAGCCACATTGCTTTCCAGTTCATGGAGAGAAGAATGTCCCCCTTCGCGGATAGGGTTAGTTATGTTGTTCACAGATACATCAAGCTTATCGAGAGCCCCCTTTAGTCCTGGCCAATTCAGGACAGATAGATTATTAATCTCGTATTTCGGAGCTAATGGATTCTTTGCAAGAGCCTGCGCGGTCCAACACTCAGATTGAGTCACTTGCTTTGAATAATCTACAATTACCGTGAGATCTTGATTATGCTCAGTGAAATCTTTAAACGTTTTACCAGTTACAGAGAAACGAGATGGAGCCACAGACAACTTTTCTAGCTCGTTCAAGCCACCAGCCACTTCTATCGTTGATATCTCTGTATTCTCGAAACCATTTGGGTTGTGCTTAATCCAATCAGCTTCTCTCAAGTAATGTAATGAATAGAAATCGGCGGCATTTTTCCGTGGTACCAAACGCAGAGCATCGACAACTTCATTGTCGATTGGAGTTTGAGTGACCAAATTAGCCCCATCAAACGAACCATTAATCAAAGCGTTCGTTTCCGAAAGCTGCCTAACAACGCTCTCTTCATCTGTAGTTATCGTATACTCAAATTTCATATGTCACCATATTGCAATTAAAACAAAAAAGGCATATATGAGTTGAACAAATTAGCGAAGGTGCTAATATATGGTAAAACAACTTACTCATATACCTGTTTTTAATGAAGGAAGCATTCGATGAAAATTACAGACTGGAAGTCAATGTCCGATTGGGTCAAGTCCATTGGCCCTACAAAAGCAAGCCTTTCCATTGAATACATTCTGAGTATACCAAATAAAGAGCGAGAAGGGTGGCGTCGACGTGTGATGAAATTTGCACCCTCTTGTTATTTTTCGGGTGTGGTAACGAGTTACGAAAGAGAGTCTCGCGGTGGATTGATGCTATGGGTATCGACAAGTCACATCCAGGAATTCCCGTTGCTTATATCTAAAGAAAAGCAATCTCTTCTTGAGAAGGTTCTGCCTAAACTAAATTCTAACAGAGCACTAGTGATCACCTTTAACCCATACATACATTACCAACATGGGTACATTGGTATGGTTAAGGATTGCGAACTATGCGTTGAACAGGTACAGAACCGAATACATGTAAATACCAAGATAATGCCGACGTCTTCACTTCCTGATTCAAAACCCATGTGGAACGCAACTCAAGACCACGCTCTATTAGACGCGCTCGAGAAGGATTTGGGTATACGCGCCATTGCACAGAAACTTGAAGTATCACCAGTCAGCCTATTGGGACACATGGTTAGACTCAAGGTTATAGGTAATGCAGAATACTTAGAGATGAAAAGTAAATTGGAAGAGCTTGGTTATTCGTAGTCGAATTACCAAGCTTTTTCTTGATACCAGCGAATGCCAGCAGAAACGCACATGTAAAAGGGAAGAGCAAGAACAATGATGTCGTCCCAATGAGTTACACCATTGATTAAGCCAATAGTCACTTTGTAACCTGCAGCAAACAAGAGAATTGTCATCAATACACGTACGGCGTCATCGGCAAGGTCATCCATCTCATTAGAGCAAAACCAATCTTTATCGTCTGAATCAAACATATAGCTTCCCCCATAGAAAACGAACAAAAATCAAGCAATCACGAGAAATATATGCTTTTCTTCATTCTATTTCAATAGAAACCGTGATTTGACACCATTTTTATAGATTAATGACTAAAACATTCAATGATGATACACAAACAACATTGACAGCTATAGAGTGTTAATCGATACTATGACCATCAATTTCATCTAAGGTGAACTCTATGACCAGCCGCGTAACAGAAACACTATTACAATCCCTAGAAGCTCGCACAGAAGAAGTTCTTGAGAAAAGTGAAGCTCTTCGTAACAAAATCATCGGCGAAACAATGGTCGAAGTTGATGAAGATCTTCAGCTTAGTCAAGTGCTCATCAACCACTGTATTCCAAAAACCCAAATGTCAGAGCTGTGCGGTTGGCAATCGGTGAATACCTTCAACAAAAATGAGGAAAAGTGGATAGAGGATGGCTTGGTCGAAGAAACGATCAAGATAAAAGGTAAATGGGCGTACTCCCCATTCCATATCCACCGAATCTTGGATTTACTCGGCAAACCTAAATGGGCAGATAAAAACCGCGGTACCCACATCATCAACGTGCAAAACCAGAAAGGCGGTACAGGTAAAAGCTCATTGCTCGTAAATACCGCTCAGTCGATCGCTTTAAAACACGACCAGCGATTGAACATTCTCATCATAGACCTCGACCCTCAAGGTTCGCTTCGTACATTCACGAAACCAAGAAGCTATGAACAAGAAGATTTGGATGTCGTTACCGCTGTTGATGTCATGCTCGGTGATTTAGAGCCTGATTCACTGTATCAAACATTCAAAAGCTATGACTTTTCCCATGAAGAGATCATTCAGGAAGCAATTCTAGATACTGAACTTCCAAATGTTAAAGTGATCACTGCCTTCCCTGAAGATGAGCGTTTCTCTTCTATTGCTTGGGCAAGCGGTGAAACTGAGAATATGGTTAAGTTGTTAAAAGAGCGCATTATTGATCCAATCAGAGATGACTATGATCTCATTTTTATCGACTCAGGCCCTCAAGTTAACCCATTAACTTGGTCTGCGCTGTACGCTTCAAATGGCGTTTTGTGTCCCGTAACACCACAAACACTAGACTGGTCTTCCACTATTCAGTTTATCGATAAGATACCTAATATGATCCGTCAACTTCCTGATGATGCCGAAGGGGTTCATTGGTTTAAAATTTGTGTCACAAACTACGATGGTCGTACGCAGCGTGATACTGAAATGGCCAATAGAATCAAAGATCAATATGGGTCATTTGTATTTAATCAATATGTGGATAAGTACCATGTATTTGAAATCGCAGCTCGTAATCACCGTACAGTTATGGACATTTCAGATACCGAAAAATTGGCGCCAAAAGCGCAAGTTGAAGGTGCACAATCAAGTGTGAACCAGTTCTCCAACTTGCTTCTCAATCATCTAAAAGACATCAATCTGAAAGAGGTATAGCCGCATGAGTGGAAAAATGGGTTATGGCAATTCAAACAACCGTCGACGCTCTATCAAGCCAGGCGATAAGCCAAGCAAAGTAGAACCTGCTGTCATTTCAGATGAAACAAAAGAAGCCATGGATGAGGCGGCAAAAGGTGGAAGTAACGTTTTTGAGCTGGAAGTTGACGGCAATCAGGTTCTTTTCAACCTGTACTTAATCAAACATGAAGACATTGAATCTAAAACGTTTGTCTCTACAGAAAACGTACGTAACCAAGAGATTGTTAACCGACTCTCTCTTAAAGGTATGATTGATGAGATCAAGGAAAATGGCCAATTAAGTCCAGGAATATCTGTTATCGATCCTGATACCGGTAAATTTGAAGTTATCGAGGGTAGCCAGAGAAGAGCCGGTTGTATCTTTAATGGCTTGGGCTTCCTTACTTGGGGTACAGAAGAAAAAATTGTTAAAGAAAGCAAGAAAGGCATTTCTGAATCGGGTAACTACTTTAAGCCGAAATCACTTTATGAGTATGGTTTTGAATGGAAGAGGTTAGCTGATGAAGAAGGGCTCAATATTTCGCAAATTGCGCAGTTAGAGGATAAGCACCGAAGTATTATCCGTGCAGGTATCAATGTTCATTCATTACCAAAGGCTGTCTTAACAGCGATACCATCTATTCCTGATTTGGGTCGACCTTTAATTGAAAGCCTAGTTAAGAAAACAACGGGCCTATCGGAAGAGCAATTAAGTAAACTAAGCACTTTTTGTGACTCACTTTCTAAAGAGAAAGATGACCTTATTAATACTGCTGATTCTGGAGCTGTAGCGAATCAACAGGTCATTAAGAAGATTATTGGTTTTGAATTCTCGGCTCCTGAGACAAACAGTGATAATGATAGTACTCCTGCGCCAATAAGCGTGAAGAAGAAATTGAACGATGGTTCCCAAGTTAAGTGGAAACAAGACGCCCATCAAAAAACTGTCTCGTTACAAATTGACCAGTTTGGCGATGAGCAGCTGGAAGAATTGAAAACACTCTTGGCCAAATGGGGCGTTGAACTCTAAGGTGTACACATACTAGTCGATCAACCAATAAGTTTGATAAACGGTGTTGATTAGTAACACTAGATAGGTATACTCAACCTTAGAAGTTAAAGTATTGCCCCCAAGCATACTCTCTCTTCTTAGAAACCCGCCTCGTGCGGGTTTTCTTCTTTTTGAGGCATGTTAGTCTGCATATTCCCTACTACTCTCTCCCACCAGCTTCTCTCATTTGATTTACTGTGCTACATTTACCATTAAATAGCACCAATTCTATAATTACCTAAAAGAGCTCTATATGTCATTTGAGAAAGAATTATCTCTGTTCATAGATGCATTTCGTGACAACAAAAACTCAACCACTTTTCTGGAAGACAATGCAGAACTGATCAATTCACTGGTTAAAAACCTACGTTGTGAGACATCCTTTAAAGACCTAAGTGAGTCTAACGAAGACCTTTTCTACTCTTTGGTTGAATCCGGTGCACTACCAGTACTGGTAAAGGCCATTTGTGAGTCTTACCACAATTACTATGAACTCATAGATCAACAGGCTGAGCTCGTAACTTACATACGAAAAACCAACATCATCGATATAGATAGTCTGAACTACGCAACTGTTTCTCTAGGGAATGTGAAACTTTACCTAAAAGAGCTAAAAAAGAAACCTGGTAGCGTTCTGCAGCAGCTCTATGCGGAAAGAAGCAAGTACAAGACGCGCCAAGAGTGGATTCAAGAGGATCAACTTTCATTTTTTGCAGCCTTTGAAATGAACTTAGTCAGTAAAATTGAAGCAAAATTCAAGCGTCATCATTAAACCAATGATTAAGCCCAACTCATGGGCTTATTGCCCTTATCCTTATTAATCAAGCTATCAAAACCATTGCAGTCAATGTTCACATGTGATGAAATGCGGAAACTTGTTTTTTAAATGGAAATAGCATGATGCAAAAGGATTTTGCAACACCCTTCTTATTTGATGACCAGCAAGAACAACAACCGTGCCTCGAAATATCCGCAAACATATACCTTAGTTCCCTGCTAAAGCATGTTGACTCGCTTTACACACTCCATCAGATATGCCACGCCGACAGATTATTCAATAGAAGAAGACAATACGTAAAATCTGAGTTATTGATAGAAATGGCCGATGAAAATGAGATAGGTAACTTGGCACGGATATTCCAAAAATCGACGCCATATGTCGATGACGAAATTCTCACTTTCTTCATCTTCAAAATAGAGAGAAGAAGACAATTGATCTATGCAGTCAGC
The DNA here is from genome assembly GCF_027587105.1 of Vibrio sp. RW. Lineage (NCBI taxonomy): Bacteria > Pseudomonadati > Pseudomonadota > Gammaproteobacteria > Vibrionales > Vibrionaceae > Vibrio > Vibrio sp. RW. Next base: position 9,951 of record NZ_JAPPTM010000044.1, on the reverse strand, counting down.
CGCCATCTCAACATCTCTCCTATCAATAAAAGCCAATTTGACCAAATTGCTAACGAGATTTATGTATTTGGTATGTGAAGCACTGCACGTTCAACTATAGATATAAATTAATAGTGATCATAACATTCAATTTTACATTCTTGAATAAAAAACAATGGCTATACGTATCTCGTGATATTTTGACCCGGTCAATTGCACAATGAACACTCGATTAAGATTTAAGTTCGTATAGATGATATTTAGCACCTATTTAACTTAGGTCCTGCCATTGATATTTTGCTCCACCTACACATAGATCGTTTCAATAATATTTTGACCCACTATTCCACACATCGTTTGAAAGATATTTAGCCCCATAAAAACACACATCATTTCAAGTAAATTAAGACCCAAAGGGCTGCACCGTGCCCATCCAATCTAACAAGATGAGTAAAGTACTCTCGACCTAAGACGAGAAAGGACATTCGTTTAGCTTTTACAGGGGCTTTATATCACCAGTCCATATGAAGTGTGCACGGGCAACCGTGTTCGTTTAGCCTCTACAAGGGCTTTATATCTCATCTTGATACAGAATCTAAGCATGACTTTAAGTTCGTTTAGCCTTCACAGGGGCTTTTTATCTCACTTTAACTCTGGATCTGAGTATCAACCCGTCTTCGTTTCGCTCGTATTGGGTCTAAATAGCTAAATTTTACTTTGCTCCTTAGTAGCAGTTCGGCTTGGCCATCTTCTCTCTCACTTATGATCTGATGTAAAGCGCAACATGAAGCACACATACACCTCAATCGAATGTAATAGATCTACAGTGTGACAAGCATCGAAATATTGCAAAAATTATTAAAATACAATAGCAATTCATTATTACTTAAAGTTAAGTCACTGAATTTTAAGAGATATCGGTCAATGTCTACATCAAATATACCTGTGGAAAACCCATGATCATGCTTCCATTAATATCATGATCATGCTTCCATAAAATCATTGGATCTTCGTTTTGATTTATTGGATCCTTTTAGCTGCAGATTGGATCTTCGTTTAGCTTTATAGGGTTTCGTTTGGGATTATCAACAATTGAAATGCTTTACTATCAATGAGTTAATGAGTTATACACATCCATCTATAAAGAATATAAATCGATAATCTTAGAAAGAAATGAATCATATTGATCAGGTTTAAACTGACAACAAACAAATCGTTGATCTATGCAACCCAATAGTTATTATCGGTGAAATACCAAAACGAATATTTAGCACCGGATACTTTTACATGGATGACATAGTCTTTCACAAAAGAACGTCTTCTCAAGGCAAGTTCTTATATTTTCCTATGAGCTCATTCTCCATTGATGATTATGTAGTGCTTGATAGCTTGTCTGCATCAAACCGCTCAACCATGGAAATGATTGAATTCTGCTTTCAAAACCGCGATTCAGAACACTGTTATTCATTGAGTGATATTGCGAATGCTTTTGACATGAAGCTTGACACTATCCGTCACAGGATTCGCATTCTTGAGGGATTACAAATTCTTCAATCATTTCAGCCAATATTCGCCACAGGAAAGCGAGGTGGAAAAGTCACCGGTTCTGTATTGGTACCAATTTCACAAACACATGCTAATCCTCTTCATATAGAGGTATCTACAACTGCTGATAATGCACTAGCTAACAAAACTGATGTTCTAGTTTCTAGCCCCATTGCGCAGACTAGAAAAGCTTCTAATGATCTCTGTAAGTCATTTGGATTTAATCCTCCAAGCACTGAAGTGCTTTCTACCGCAAAGAAACAGATTATTCGCCCTAAAGGCCCCTTTCCCATAGAACAGCTCGTACCAAGCAACAAGATCAAACACAAGACATATCCAACCTCTTTCAAAGTGACTACAGAAAAAGGAACTGTTGACGTGAAAGCTGAATTGTTCAGTAAGTCTAGAATCATGAATGCAGGTGACTTACAAACTCTCTTCGCAACATATTCCCTAATAATGGCTTATCATCAGTCAGAGCTTGATCGTTATGTCGAGACTAGAAGTTTCCCTTCTACTACCACTCCTGTGAGTATTAACCATGTTCTCTACCTCAGAGGGATTTCACCAGGTGGGAAGGCGCGAATGCGAATAAGAGAAAGTATCTTATCGATCGCCGATACTGGCTTTGACCTATATGAACTCTCTTTATTGCGATACATAAATTCGGAATACGAACCATATATAAAACGCCACTATAAATGCTTCGAAGAGTGCACACCTTTGGTACCTAAGACTAAGTCAAGTGCGCCACGTATCGAAGGCCAATCCGTTGTCTATGGCGATAATGCAACACTGTTTATGATCACTCTTCCGCAGCATACATTCGAAAGCCTCATTTCTAACAACTATGCATTCTCCTTTCCCCAAGCAAGCTTATCTTGCTCACCTATTATTTTTTCGCTCTACATGAGGTTTAGGGCTAGAGTACAACCTGATAGCCGGGATGCCTCTTGTGCTGGCTACGTTGAGAGTTTAAAAGTCGTACACAAAGAAACAAGCGCCAGTAGCTCGTTTAGTAACTTTAGAAAAACGCTCTTTACGAACCTGAATTCGCTATGCGGCTCGAAAGACCCTCATTTTTCTTGCTCACATGATGAAGCAAGCAATGTCTATAATTTCAACTTATGGGGTTACCACGTAACGCTAGATGTCGTCGACCAAACTATCATTGTTTCCGCGAATTTGGATGAAGTCCTACACTGCTGTAATGTGTCCTCAAACAAGATGAGAACCCCTACCCTGCAGATTAAACTTGCTGACGAACTTTCGCACCATGAGCAAATGGTACAAATCGTCAATAGAAACACCGCGGCTTCAATGCAGCCAAAACTTGGTCGAACTAGTGTTCGATATAAGTGTGTTAAAGATCGGGACATACTCCTAACAAAGTACAGTTCCGAACTTGAGCTTTCTCATGCAGCAATTCTTATCGAGAAGCAAACCAAGTTACCAGCATCTCTAATTGAACAAAGAATCGCTTCAGATACGAGTAGCTTACGAGGCATATTCTTAGGTCAAGATAAGTATGAGATGACCAAAGAAGACATGGAGCTTTTGATACTTCTCTGTGGCCTCAAGAACCAATACATTAATACTGTTGAGATGATACACACACTAAACAGAATGACGACACTCCACGATGAAATACTGGATGTATTATTCAACGGGGTATCACCGTCCTCAAAGATCTCAGATAATCTACGTCTGTACTGTGAAGCGGTAACAATCAACTCAATCGGATCCGATGCCCAATTGATCGATAACAATCAACTCCAATAACACTCACACGACCATAGATGTTGTTTTTTGATGCATATAGACATATATTTATACTTATTCTTTGGAGTTTGTTTATGCGTAACTTGAGAAATATTTATACGTCTAGTGTCATCAAGAGGCTTCAAGGGACTAGAGTGTTCGACTTAGTGAAGACGGTAAATGGCCAATTCTTCGATGGGGTCATTTCCAACGTGAGTATTGGAGAAAATCTTTCTGTTGAAGGGAACCTGTGGGATTGCAATTGCAATAATCTGGTATCAACAAGAACAGATAAACATGGTCTACGAATAACTACCACTCAAATCGTCAATGTTGGTTTCATCGATGAAATTCAAATCCACTTCATTGAGACAGTTAATGGTGAAAGGTATGTGCTAAGTAATATCTATGGGGAATACCCATTTTCCTATGCCGAATCAGTTTTATGTGAAGTGCTTAAAGGCATCGCTGAAAGAATCAAAAGGTCAGATCACCAGCTACGAAAATTTCAGTGGAGTGACCCGTTAGCCGACAATCTATTCTCACTTGCATCAACAGGCGAAGATGTAGTTGTCCACCAAGGGCAAGATAGTAAACTTTATGCTGCGCCACTTGGCCAAAACGTACCATTGCGTCTTGTGTTATATTCTGACCTTAAATACCCCTCCCCTGTCCCATTCTGACTTCTATCTTCAGTCAATCATTTGAGATTCATATTGAATTTCTTACATGACCTTAGGGGATTATGGCTTAACCCTAGAAACACCAAGTGGCACAGTGTGCCACTTATAGAATTTGAACTGTGATAGATACAACTAACTAAGTAAATCCTCTTTCCACCTCGACCTAATTAAACCGAGTTGAGTTGTCTCAAAATTAGGTCCAGCCGTGTAGTTATAGACTGCTCAACTCCATCCAATTTAATCGTGCTTATCAAGCTATCGTTAGCGTCATCTAGGGTGTCTAAATCAACACAGAATGCAATTTCTTGCTCATCTCAATGCTCGGCTATCATAGTTTGAATTTGTCCCACTAGGACAGCGGATTTACCGAGCATCATTGAGTACTCATGATGTTGGGTAGTAGAAACTTTTCCACAACCACCTTTGAGACCTCTTGTTGAGATGGCATTTCCATTTGTTCCGCTAGAGCTAGGTCTTCAAAAATAGCACCATCTCAAAACCAAAACGCTCGAACAAATCATCGCTATCTAAAGTCCATGATTTATTAGCCCACTGAATACGAAGAACATAATTCTCAATCATTTCCAGTTTCCCATCACGAAGTTGTTAGGACGTGAGACCCAAAATTATAGGCAGAAAGATTTGCAGAAAGCTCGGAATTACGTGCTAGGAGTTCAACGTAATTCTTTTTATCCCAAAGTAAGATGAATGTTGGGTTATCCTCTAATCCTTCAAGTTCATCGCGTTGATCATCTAACTCATAAAGACTCGATGCCAGATGAGTGTTTCCAAACCTTCGACCGCCGCTAGTAACCTCACAGACTTCAAACGTGCATTCTTTGAGGTTAAGGGCACGGTGATAAGCAAGAAACGAAAATAATGCCCCGTTGGAGTAGTCACCATCAGGAGATAGCCCGTCTCCACCAGAACGTAAAATTGCCACTGCCTCTTTCGTTTGACTACAGTACAAATGATGTGTTGAACTCATTAATTCGATTCCCTTCAGTTTCCTAAGCCGACCTAACGGCGTGTTCTATAAATTACTAATTCAATTGCACATAAGCATATTAGCACGCTACAGACGTGCGTAGAAATTCTATTTGTCCAATCTCTTTCTACTGCACCCCAAACTTCCATTCGATATTCACCGCGCTTAAATTGTTCGACTTTTAACTCATTCCATAAAGCGCAGTGATCGTGTCCTGAACTGTTCTTCGCGTCATACCAGTCACATCCATCACTATCGGTACTGTATTTTTGCCCATAACGATTAAGTAAGCCACTAGTAGCCGCCTTAGAAACAGGTTTAGGGTTTGCTTGGTTTCACATTCATAACAATCTCAAAGAATCGGGTTAGCGAGTAGCTCTGAAACATTTTCTTGTTAATTGAACCAATGGTACGTATCGGAGCTTTCCCATTTCATAGTTTTTGATATGTAAGGCATGATATTGGCAAGGTTCTGGTTGTTGAGCACAGGCTCATGATGACCCCAACTACTCTTAAATATCCTGATGTCTTAGTACGCATGTTTAGGCGCATTAGGAAACACGCCTTTGAAATATGGTATGCAAATGCGCCCATCGTGGCCTTTAGTTAGCATGTTCGCACGAATACAAATTTCAGTTCAGGCAATAGTTTGCTTACACCGTTATATTGAACCGAAGTCTATCATGTCATTATTTTAAAAATGGACCTCCATTTACTAAACCTAGTCATCTAGTTTTGAACTAGTAACAAGAGGTAAAGGTTGATATTAGTCCGAACTTTAGTACTCCGCCCTGCCCTACTATCTGCGGCCACTACAAATATAGAGTAATGTTGGGTGGCACACTGTGCCACTTCTGAAGTGTGCAGATGCACTCCCTCGTTTCAATCGATTTGGCTTGCCAGGAATTGAGGGACATTTAGCTGGCACACTGTGCCACTTCTGAAGTGTGCAGATGCATTCCCTCGTTTCAATCGATTTGGCTTGCCAGGAATTGAGGGACATTTAGCTGGCACACTGTGCCACTTCTGAAGTGTGCAGATGCATTCCCTCGTTTCAATCGATTTGACCTGCCAGGAATTGAGGGACATTTAGCTGGCACACTGTGCCACTTCTGAAGTGTGCAGATTCATTCCTTCGTTTCATTCGATTTGGCTTGCCAGGAATTGAGGGACATTTAGGTGGCACACTGTGCCACTTGAGAAATGTGTGAGTGCATTTCCTCATACGGATTTCAGCTTCGGAATCTATAAGTCAATAGCTATGTATATACCGTCATTGTTGTTAGGCCGAGACATTGTCACCCAGCTCGCTTCGATAATAGAGATTCCAATAAACTGCCGTTCCTAGCTTTAGATACTCTTTGGAGCTTGGTCTTGGGCTTTGCTGGCGATTCTAACTTTTCAGATGAACATGCATCCGATAAAACAATTGGTTTACGGTAGTGCAAGTACTTGCGGATATAGATCCAAAGTTTAATCGCTTATCCAAAGGTAGTTTGGTAATAGCAAGCGAATGTGCACGGCCAATCTCTTTAGTAAGAGAGCATTGTAGGCTATCAAGGAAATCCATACATTGTTCCATTCTGCTAGCCATTGTGCATACTTGCTTCTGAAGGTTTGCATAATTCGGCTTCCAGTGTTCATTATCTTCAAACTCATATATAAAGCCGTAAGAGTTTATTGCACCTAAGCTGGTATATAACTTTCTGTTAGGAGATAGGAACCTTTCGATCCAATCGCTAGAGTCCATTGAATCGATAACGGACTTACTTTCAAACTCTTTAGTTTTGGATAACAGTTCAGAATTAAATTGAACATTGAAGTCATGAATTGGTTTCCATTTGTCTTTCAATCCAATGGCAGACTTTTGTAAAGATATTTGTTTTGACTTACAAAATGCATAAATGCTGTTTAACAAATCTTTGTCTTGTTCAATGGCAGAGACCTGTTCTTTAGATAGGAGAAAACGAAGCAGTTGAGCTGTATTGCCAAACAAGTCCCAGTAGATTTGAAACCACGTTTTAGCACTTCGACTTTGTTTCCCCATATTCTGACTAACAAATAGAACTTTTTGACTTGTAAGGAATGTGCAGTCAACAAAATTGCTCAGACAAACTTCAGCTAACCCAAAGAACTCGCTTATACGTTCTTCCATAATGAGTTTCGGACTGCCCACCATCTTACGAACTTTGGCACGCTGCTTATTGCGCAATTGGCGAATGTAGAGGAGCACTTCAGCCTTATCTTTTCGGTGTTGCTTCATTGACCGGATGAAGGGGAGGTGGGCGATATCGTCAAGGTCTAAGTGCTGAAAATCAAAACAGCCGATTTCATCGAATAACTGTGTTCTTCTCACTAATCGCTTAAAAGTAGATGCGTACGACTTCGCGATCTTGACCGTGCCATTTGAAACCAATTTTTCGGCAAAACCAGCATTATTTCCATATCTAATTGTCATCTTGGCTAAAGCAGTTTCTTTGATGGAATGACGATCATTAATATTTCGCTTTAGGAAATCATCATGGCATCTGATTGCATCTCGGTAAAAACCAAGTTGCTTCATTTGTGCAATAGAACTATCGGAAATGATTATATTGGTAGTATGGTCTTCATCCACAGATTCCATGTAGAAGTTCGGGTAGAAGATATCCTTTACCTCTTCTTCGGAGCAAGCAAAGTCGGGGGCTAATATCGCTCGGTTATCAGCATGTGCATAGTGAGAGCGCGTGTTTTTATCTAAAGCATAAAAACGAAGTCTAGTTATTCCCCTTTCTATTTTTCCACTAGCACTTATTTTCGTAACTCGTTTTGTAAAGTTTGATGGGGTAGGGGTTTTTCTAGTTCTGGTTTGGTAGCCTTGTGAGAGCTTAATTTCGGAGAAATAGGGCAACTTAATGTCAATCGCTATTTCTCTTGATCCATCCTCATTCAAGTCCCCAAATGCTTTCTCGAAAGAGCCTTTAATATAGAGCAGTGCCTGTTCGATCTTGGCAAAGTTTCGTTGTTCTAATTCGCTCGAAATTTCACTCAGCCAATCCGAAAAATATGATGCTGCAATTTGCTCCATCTCTGTTTTTAAAAACTCTTCTTTGAAATGTGAAGATGCCACCTTTCCATTAATCAATATTGAATCAAGATTAAATTGCTTCTCGTGTATTTCACAGATGGGCATTCTTCTTTCATTTATGAATCCATATAGTATTGGACCATTACCTATAACTGTGTCGTACAATTCGTGTTTAGTAGTGAGTTTAACGGATACTGGTACCATTTTTTTTGGAAGTTTGCGCACCGTACAGTTTGCTTCTCCGAGCAAATCTGATTCATCGTAGGGTCTTAACCAGTAGCTGATTAAATCTTCATAGTTATCGACATAAGTTTTAGGGTCACCGTCAGACGCAAAAAAAGTGAACATTTTTGCGTCAGGTAATGGGTTCTTTTCATCCTTCATGGAAATGTGACCATGTAACGCTTCGTACTCTGAATTTGTCTTAGGGAAGGGGATCCAACCTTTACCCTTTATAAGGTCATCCCAAATCTTGAGGGGACGAAACGGAATTGAATTAACGCCGTCTAATGCCCAACGAAAGGAAAGGTAGATTGCATGCTTCTCACTGAAGAGAGTTATCGCCGGTTTTTGCGCCTGCTCAATATACATCTCCAGCATAGAACGTCGAGCTTTGGCATTGAGCGTCAAATCATTTTTTATGCATTGGATGCCTGGGTGTTGATCGATAGTCCCTTGTCGAACCATATCACTGAATTCTTTTGCAATTTGCTCAGAGCGAATCGATAACATTGCAGAATACCTAACAAGTTTTTCCAAATACTTAACTTTTAGGGCATTAGGTTGAAGTGCAACTCGCGAATAAGCGACACTATCAAAGGCTTTCGCGTGTAGCATTCTGTATTCGTTAGACACGCTCAAACGATACATATAATCCCTCAGTCGGATAGCTTCATCTTGCAAAAGGTACTGCCAACGTGGCAGGTCATTCAACGCCTCTTGCGTCTTATCACGCGCTCCGACCATCGTACAAATGAAGCATCCGTACCTCGCGGATCCGTTGCATCCTGCTGTGTTTTTTGATCCAACAGCTATATCACAAGAGTCTTTTGATGCATTCCCATATAGAGCGAGCAAAAGGGCAAAGTCTGGTAGGAAGCCGGGAAGCGTCTTTCCTAGCAAATTGCGAGTTAACGGTTTGTCTCCCATAAGTGAAAGAGTCGAAAATACATCATCGGTTTCGAGGTCTCGAATTGGCGCGTATAAATACAGGTTATAATCTGTCTTAACATCACTGCTTCTTAATTCAGCCATTAAGTCATCGATAGATTTATCCGCAGTTTTCTGTTTGACCATATTCCCTGAACGACGGGTGCTTTCTGGAGTTCTCTGCCCTGTAGCACAGACGATATCAGATGATGCGTATTGAGCTAAATCTGCATTCTTTTTAAATTTTTTCATTAACGATTTTATGAATCGTTCAGTTGGAACCACTTTCAGAATTACGCTGCAGTCTCCAGCTCTAGTTGGGTTGGGTATGAGTTTTTGAGCGGTAAAGTACTTATTCGCATACTCTTCATGGAAGTTAGGGGTCACCTTATTGAAGAAGAGGTTGATTCCAACTTTTTTAGCATAAGCTTTTAGTCTAGGAATAGCCCAGTTGACGTAAAACGTCATTGGAATCGCTTCTGAAAGGGTATCGCCAGTACTCACGATGAATGGTCTAGATGCTTCTATGGTTCCTTCCTCAATGCATCTCTTATATGCCTCAAGCGAAACGTTCAAAACATAAGTACTGTCTTTGCCATAACTAATTGGTGCTAAGATGATCTTCTTGTCACCACTTTCTAATATGGCGCGGCACTCTTCAATCTTTTCTTCATATAGGGCAATCAAGCGTGAGTGTTGTTGAAGCACCTCGCTTTCCACACTTGCTGTTGTATCGATGATGCACTCACTCATACCATTGCTCTCCCTTAAAGTTATTA
>NZ_JAPPTM010000043.1:0-22194 GCF_027587105.1 Vibrio sp. RW | reverse complement strand
CGTCCGAAAGTGATACTTTCGGACTAAATCCTGTAAGATGAATAACATTTTTAACACCTTTGTTTTTTATTTTAAAATGAATATACCAGAAGCATTTTTTTATTCAATTGAGAATTTTTTATAAATTAAAAATAGAGTTAAAGCGCATGTAAAACATTTTATTAAAACAAAAAAACAGAAATATCTCCTTTACAATATTTTCGTCTGGAGGTGGTGATCTCGTGATCAACGATGAATGGCTTTGTTGCGTAATTCATTGGAACTAAATTCAGAACCTACGATCTGAGCCGTTACGTCCATTCCCTCTCGTAGCCCTATGTCTAAACCTCGTTATAAAATAACCAACTGGAAGCAATACAACCAATCACTCATTAACCGTGGTTCTCTGACCAAGAAAGAAAAAGACATTAAAATTAAATGTGTTACTAAGGCATAGAACCCCGCGATTTTTTTCTTTATATTAAGACACCACTTCCACAAATTTTGTCAAGATCATGCAAGCCGATTTGAACATCATTGCCGAATTTGAAAAAAAAATTGCAGAACTCGAAAAAGAGAATGCTGATCTCAAACGACATAATGCTCGCCTGCAAGAAAAGTTGAATGCCGCACTCGACAGTAATGGCTTGTGTTTGTGGGAGCACCATGTCCCTTCAGGACAACTCACTATCTTTAATATGGAGTGGGGAAAAATGCTCGGTTACCAACCGCACGAGCTGACTGCAACGTTTGATACTTGGAAAAATAACTTACACCCTGATGATTATCACCAGGCCATGAAAGCTTTTGAAGAGCACCTGTCGGGGAACTGTGATTTGTATGAGGTCGTTTACCGGATGACCCATAAAGATGGCAGTGATAGCTATGTGTATGATAGAGGTCGTGTTGTCGAATTTGATACCAATGGAGTTCCGCTTAGAATTATGGGTACGCACATCGATATCACCAAAGAAAAACGTTTTGAACAACAGTTAGCGACTTTGGCCTCTACCGATAGGTTGACGGGTTTATTTAATAGACAAGCCATCGAACAACGTTTTCGTGAGATGAAAAGCGCGGATACATTAGTCAAAGCGGCGATGATCTTTATTGATATCGACAACTTTAAAGCGGTCAATGATACTTTAGGCCATCAGGCGGGCGACCAGCTGTTGAGTTTTATTGCTCAGCGCTTAGGTACGCTAGCCTCTGACGTCGCTTCTCTAACTTCTGATTTAGCTAAATCATCCTCTGAACCGGCGCAAATCGGACGAATTGGCGGAGATGAGTTTGTCGTTTTGTTTCCCGATATGGAACCAGACCAAGTCACTCACTTTTGTGAAGAGTTGTTGCAAAAGGCGGTACCTGAAAGCAATCAAATGCTGACGGGTGTCGCCATTGGAATGAGTATCGGTGTGTGTTTCTTTAACCAAGGTGATCATCACTTTGATGACGTTTACCAGCAATCTGATTTGGCTATGTATCAAATTAAGAAGAACGGTAAAAATGGAGTGAAAATCCTGCACCTTTGATGAAAAGGACACTGCATTCTGAGCACCGTTTTTGAACATGATGTCTTGTTGTGATAGGTGTGTACAGGTTTTATATTTTCCTTTTCTGAGATGATAAAAAACATACATATGAGCTTGCATGCTTATTGGTGGTAAGTGTAGCTTAGTATCTATATTTCTACTTCTGCGAGGAATTGACTGAGAATATTAACTTTAAATGTTAATGTGGCTAAAAATATAGTGGCAAGAAATGGATAAAAACAATGTTAGAAAAGGTTAATTTAAGAAAGTTAATTCTAGTCTTGTGTGTATTTTCCGCAATGGTTACTTTGTTGAATGCGTTTTACTCACTTTATCAAGTGCAGCGAGATATCATCATTAATACGACGCTTGAGTCGAATCGAGTTTATGCTAAGAAGATGGCAGAAATGACGGATGTTTTTCTTGATTCCGCGATGACACAACTTGAATACAGTGCAAAAGCCTTATCTGACCTCACCAATGATAAGGAGGCGTTGGCAGAGGAAACGAAACGACTCAAAAATCAAACAAATATGTTTAACTCTGTTGTCGTTGTCAACTCTGATGGTGTGATAACGGCAGTTTCTCCTGAAACCATTAAAGTGCAAGGGATCAAGTTGAAGAGTGAAAGCGCACTTCAATCATTAGAAGCTAAAGCACCTATGGTGACGGATCCTTTTGTATCTCCTGCTGGTAATTATCTTATTAGTCTGTCATACCCTATTTTTTCGAGTCAAGGGACATATCTCGGGTATATCAGTGGGAGCATTTATCTAGAAACGGCGAATATACTAGGAAAGTTGTTGAATGAGCATAGTTATGCCGATGGCTCGTACCTTTACGTTGTGGACCGACATGGCACATTGATTTATCACCCAAATAAATCAAGGATCGGTCAAGTCATCACAAGCAATCGCGCAATCAATACTGTGGCAAAGGGAGAAAGTGGCAGTCTCGATATTGTGAATTCTTTGGGTATTCAAATGTTGGCAGGATTTGCTCCTGTCTCTCAGGCTGGTTGGGGCGTGGTTGCTCAGAGATCGAAACAAAGTACGCTACTGACAGTGAATCAACAAATGAAAGAAGTGTTCATCACAACGCTTCCTGTTGGGGGGCTGACATTAATGTTTATTTGGTTTTTTTCTAGCTTTATATCCAAACCGTTAAAACAATTAGCCATGGCCGTAAAAGAGGCGGGTAGCCATTCAAGTACGGTGAACAACGTAAAGCAAATCCACTCTTGGTATTTTGAAGCATCACAACTTAAGAGTAGCTTTATCAAAGCCTTTGGGGTCGCGTTTGAGACGATTGACACGCTTCATACCGCAAGTTTAACGGATTCGATGACCGGTTTATTAAACAGAAGAGGTTTAGATAAAGCGATTGAGAGATTACAATCTCAAGCTATCCCATTTTCTATTCTCGCATTGGACATCGACTTTTTTAAATCAGTTAATGATAACTTTGGCCATGATGCTGGTGATGATTTATTAAGACGTTTTGCGCAATTGATGAAAGAGCAATCTCGAGAACAAGATTTGTTGTTTCGAACTGGTGGAGAAGAGTTTATTATTTTTTTACTCAATTCCGATGTTCAAGATGCTTTTAAATCTGCAGAGCGGTTACGTAGAAAGGTGGGGTTATACGACTTTGCGGGTATAGGAAGCGTTACGGTTTCTATTGGTGTTGCTTTTTGGGACAACGAGCAACAATCCATTCGCTCGACGTTAAAAGAAGCGGATACGGCCTTATATCGTGCAAAAAACAATGGCAGAAACCGCTCTGAGATTTTCTATGCTGACAAATAGCTCCTGAACTTGAGAGGTAAGAAAGAAGTTAAATAGTCTGAATGGTACGCAAAGCAAACATATGAGCTTAATGGGGATGCTCGCTGAAGTAATACTACTTCAAGAATATTGATTAAATATCAATGACCTTGCTCATTTATGAGGTGATGATATCACCTTAATTAGCTGCCTAAGTTAACTGCGTAACGACACCGGTTGAATACATTATCCATATGATAATAGAAACCTTTCCGCGAGTTATGTGCGAAAGCGCTTTGTTGGTTAGAAAAAAGTTAATGATGGTTACGGATTTTGAGATGGAGCCATGGCCAAATACTGACAAGTAACACCCCGACTAGGATCAGAAGCGAACCCCAGATAAAGCCGCTGTGCGCTTGTTCATCCAGAATAATAATACTCGCTAGTACGCCAATCACTGGTGTCATGAACGATAAAACGCCTAACTGTGATGCTTTGTATTTTCGAATAAGGCTAAACCATGCTAAGTAGCTGGCAAAGCTCACAAATATAACCTGGAATATTAGGTTGATTGATGCGTTGTAAGTGAGTGAAAAATGAAGTTGGTCTGTAATGGTCGCATAACTGAGCAGTAATACACCGGCTCCTCCAAGCTGAAAGAATAATGTATGCTCTGCCGAAGCTAGTCCTAACCGAGTACATCGAACCACTACGGTTGTCGCGCCCCAAAGTAAGCCTGCGATCAGGGCCATAATGTCACCTATTAACATATCCTGTAGGTTGGTGCTCGCTTCATCTCGCGAGAAAAACGCGACGGCAATTCCACAAAAAGCGATGCAGATTCCGACCCACTGCATTCCGGCCAGTGTTTCGTGTTTGTTGAATAATTGCAGGCCAATAGCAGCAAAAATAGGTGCGGTATATAAGAAGACGGTCATATGAGAGGCGGTGGTATATCTCAAGCCTTCTGCAACAAACAAAAACTCCAACGCAAAAAGTGTGCCTACGACGATGCCTGATATTAGATAGTCTTTAGATTGTTTCAGTGAGTTGTTTTTGAGAGTCATTATTACCCACACCATTAGTGCGGCGAGAAAAGAGCGACCTCCAATTTGTAATACAGGGGCGATTTGGTCGGCAATTGACTTGATGGCCGCTTGCTGGACTCCCCAAATAAAACAGATCATAAACATGGATAAACTTGCCGTGACATCGACATTAAGCCTTGAGTCGTTCATTAATATTTCCTTGATAATTGTATATTGTAAGAACAGCTGATTAGGTTTTTTATCCTCTTATTTTTTCTAAATACCGTCGCCAAAGATGATTGAGGGCTGATCAACGTTATATTATCCGTATTCGACGTTGAGTAATTAGACCCTAATAAGGTGTCGAAAACCTTACAGAGAGCTCTCTACCTCAGCTTGCAAGTAGGATAACTGAGAGGACTGAGATAACTGAGCTTTTAGCTTTGTATCGGCCGGGGTCGTGAGCGACAAGACGTTCTCGTGTTCTTAAAATGCTCAAGTGGATCCATTTGAGCATTTTCTTTCGCTACAGGCGGTATTCGCCAGTCCTTTCTGGTTGATACGTAATATCTAGGATGGTGACATCAACTTGAGACCCATCCGGCTTTGTCCATTGAATGGAATGGCCGGTGGATAGGCCAATCAAAGCGCTTCCAATCGGCGCTAAAATTGAGATTTTTGTGCCGCTACTGTCAACGTCTTTTGGGTAAACCAAAGTCAAAGAAAACTCTTTCTTTGTCGCATCGATTGAAAATGTCACTGTTGAATTCATCGTGACTATGTTGTCAGGCAGTTGATCGGGCTCAAGAATGGTCCCACGCTCCAACTCTTGTTCGAGTTGCTCTGTAGACGGGCTGTTGCGTGGTAAAGACTCAATCAGGTCATAGATCCTATCGACATCTAAGGATGAGAGTGTGATATCCGGTTTCGTATTCATATTTTCCTCATAAATAATAGCGCTGACGTGTTAGACAGCGCTAAGCATTAAACTAAGTATTTGATCCAACGCCTTATTACTCAATCAACATTAAAGTAAATAGGAGGTTAGACAGATAAAACCACAACTTGGATGACAGTGTTTTTGATGACCGTGCTTTTGATGACAGTGTTGTTGCTTTAATCCATCAGTGTTGTGGTCTAGTAAGTGAGTGTTAATCCAATGTTTGAGTAACGATAGATTGAGTCGGTGTGTTGTGAAACAAACACTTTCGCAAGGTAGCCTAAAGTTGGTCGTGTTTTTAGACACAACTCTCTATCTGAAACGTATTTGGTGGTGAGCTTATCGGTGTTTGTACTGTTTTGTATTAAGTGAGAATGCTCACTGACCATTCGGCCCGAAGTTGAGGTGCCGATACGATAAGCTTTTTGGTCAACACTTTCCCCATGGAGATGACTCTACTCTAGATACCCCTGAAATCAAGCTCGAAGTGCGATACTTCATGGGTCAGATAATCAATTATTGAGAATAAGAGATATCAATCAAAAACATGGTGTTTGGTTCTCATCGGATTCTCAATTTATAGGGTATTAAACCTCCACAGTGGCAAAAAATGATGACCTGGTTAACCAGAACCTTCCGGTTATATGGTTGTCCGGGGATAGGGGGCTTCATTGCGCTTTATGAGTTTAAAGCTATATTCAACAGTATAGTCATGACATTATTTTAACATGGGTGACTGTATAATAAAGGACAATAGACGCTTGATTTAGAATGTATAAATCAGGTTAATAACCAATCTAGGCAATAATAAATCTAAGCAACAATAAATCTAAGCAATAATAAGTCAGTGGAGACTCCCCAATGAAAAAACTACTTTCGGTACTTGCTGTTTCTGCAGCGGTAATGGCGCCAACAGCGTTTGCTTCTTCGCCTGTTATGTTCTCAACGATTAACGGTTTTAACGCACCAGACGCCGATGCGGTTGGCGGTGTACGTGTTGCGCTGCTGCATGGTCAAGTGAGCGATCTAAAAGGCCTTGATCTTGCCGTTGTTGGTATGTCTGAAACGCAAACCACAACCGGTGTAAACCTGGGTATTTTTGGCGCATCAAAAGTGAACCAAGAGATGACAGGTGCTTCACTTGGTTTCTTCAACTGGAATACGGGTAACACAACCGGTGTAAACCTAGGTGCCGTGAACATTACTAACGATGTTAAAGGTGCCAACGTAAGTTTCGTCAACTACTCTGAAGGTAATACTTTGGTTGATGTGGGTGCCGCGAACTTATCTGAAGTATCAACCGTTCAGGTGGGTATTTTCAATAAAACAAACAAGATTGAAGGCGTACAAGTTGGTTTGATCAACTGTGCTGACAACGGTTTCTTCCCATGTTTCCCAATTATTAACTTCGCTAAATAATTGATTTTTCTTTTGTTATTGAAAAATCTAACGAATAACTAACGCCTAAACCTATGGTTTAGGCGTTGTTTTAATAACGGTTTATAGCTCATGTCACCAAGGTTTAGTCTTCGCTACCTTCTGGTTCATTGAGTCGAAAGGCGTTGGCGGCTTGTCGCTTGATACGGGCTTTTCTCTTCCATTTTTGGTGGACACCACGACGCAGGCTTTGAAAGCTGTTTTCCACTTTGTCGACCCCCAGCAGAACCATCAATGCCAATATCGTGATAATGACCGATTGCGAAAGGTGGCCAAGTGCGATCATCATCCCCAATGCCGCTAATACCCAGATAATCGCGGCTGAAGTAACCCCATGTATTTTGCCGTCGAGCGTCATCATCACACCAGCCCCAAGAAAGCCAACCCCTGTAATTATCTGACCAAGAACACGAGCCTGATCTAGGGTGTTAGGGGATAGGCTAATCGCCATAGTGAGAAAGAAATAAGTACCACTAATAATTAAAATAGAGGTTCTTATTCCGACGGGTTTACCGCGTGTTTGTCTTTCGATTCCGATTAACGATCCACAGAGCATACATGCTGTGAGGCCTGCCCAGCTAAAGGGGGCAAGGTTGAGAGTTTGTTCTAAAAATTGTGGCATATCACCCCTCCTAAAAATTAAGAATAGGGGCGGAGTATGCTAATAATAAGCCGGACGATCGAACAAAAACTTTTTGTCTTAACGATAGGTATTTCTGCTTAACTCTATAGGCACTTCTGTTTAATGATCGAGACGATTTGAATAGGTACGAAGGCTCTATTCAATGTGTAGGTCGAGTGGGGTTTTACTGCTGCGACCGCCGATCTCGCGAGTTAACTTGGGCACTAGGTAACCAGAAACTTCAGAGATTAAGCCTTTAAAGTGATGCTTTGCTTCTTCATCCGAGATATGGAAATGCGCTGCGCCCTGTACTTTATCAAGCACATGCATGTAGTAAGGCAATACACCGGCATCGAATAGCTTTTCGCTTAATGCTTTCAATGAGTCAGCACTGTTGTTGACCCCTTTTAACATAACCCCTTGATTAAGTAGAGTCGCACCCGTTTGTTTTAGTTTATGAAAGGCTTGCTTGAGCTCGGCATTGATCTCATTGGCATGGTTAATATGGCTAACCATGACGACATTGAGAGGCGTTTGCTTGAGTAACTGACACAACTCATCAGTTATTCGAGCAGGAATCACCACAGGTAAGCGACTGTGGATACGCAACGTTTTGACATGTGGAATGGTCTCAATGGCTTGCACTAGCCATTCGAGTTCGCTGTCTTTTGCCATCAGTGGGTCACCACCCGATAAGATCACCTCATTGATCTCTGGGTGCTCAGTAACATAGTCGAGGCTGGTCTGCCACGCTGACTTTGACCCCTTGTTATCTTGGTAAGGGAAGTGACGGCGAAAACAGTAGCGGCAGTTAATCGCACAGCCACCTTTTACAATCATCAATGCGCGGTTTTTGTATTTGTGCAGTAGCCCGGGTATGGCGTTGTCTTGTTCTTCCAATGGATCGGCGGAGTAGCCGGGATGAACCTCAAACTCTTCGCTGAGCGGTAAAACCTGTCGCAGCAAAGGATCATGTGGGTTGCCTTTTTCCATTCGCTCAACAAAGCTTATGGGCACTCGAAGCGAAAATAGCTCACGCGCCGCGAATCCTTTTTGCCACGGTGCAGGGTCTATTTCTAATACTTCGAGCAGTTTTGTCGGGTCAGAGATCGCATTCGATAGCTGTTTGAGCCAGTTTTGCTCAACAGATTCGACTTTTCGGGTTATGATATGCGGCATTGAAATCAACTCAAAGATGTGTAAGAGGAAATCATGGCGTCAGTAAGCACCAATGAATTCAAAGGCGGTTTAAAATTCATGATGGATAACGAGCCTTGCTCAATTATCGACAATGAATACGTTAAGCCGGGTAAAGGCCAAGCGTTTAACCGTGTAAAACTTCGTAAACTGCTGTCAGGCAAAGTGTTAGAGAAAACATTTAAGTCAGGCGATACCGTAGAACTAGCCGACGTTATCGACGTTGAACTAGGCTACCTATACAGCGACGGCGAATTCTACCACTTCATGAACAACGAAACATTCGAGCAAATCGCTGCAGATGCGAAAGCAGTAGGCGAGACTTCTAAATGGTTAGTTGAAAATGACGTTTGTACTCTAACGTTGTGGAATGATAACCCTATCACAGTAACTCCACCAAACTTTGTTGAGATCGCAGTCACTGAAACCGATCCTGGCCTTAAAGGCGACACACAAGGTACTGGCGGTAAGCCAGCAACTCTAGCCACTGGCGCGGTCGTTCGCGTACCGTTATTCATCGCTATCGGTGAAGTGGTAAGAGTCGATACTCGTACTGGCGAATACGTTGGTCGTGTGAAGTAATTACTTCAAGTATTTGAAAAAGGTCGCCTAGGCGGCCTTTTTTGTATCTGGAGATCGGGGAAGAGCGGAAGAGGAAGATGCGCGTAAACGAGATGCGGGATACGAAGAGCGGGAGGGCAGATTAGAGTATGCGGGATGCGAGAAACGAAAAGAAGGAAGAGCAAGAGCGAGTGAGCTAGATGTGTTATTAGACAAACAAAAAAAAGCAGAACAAGATAATCCTGTTCTGCTTCTAGTCTTTCGCTTTTAAGCTCTTTGATACTCGTTTACCCGAATCTCGTATCTGCTCTTAACTGTTAGATCATAAAGATGAAAATTACAGACAGTGCGCTGATTAGGCCTGCAAAGAAGTAACAGCCCACTTTTCCTGCAACACCGACGTGGAATTTCAGGTCGTGCATGCCGTGGTGAAGGCGGTGCATTGCGTGCCACATTGGCAGTGCTAGCGTACCGATGATGAATAGCGCACCGATAATGCTGGTGGCGAATTCAGACACACGCTCGTAGCTCATTGCGTCCGCATCGATGATGCCCATTGGCACTAAGATACCCAACACTAGAATCGTGATGGGTGTGATCATCGCGAACCAAGTACCGCCAGCGCCAAATAGGCCCCACCAGATTGGCTCATCAGAGCGTTGAGGATTGTGGTTAACAGGTTTTACTTTGTAATTTGTGTTCATAACGAAAGCTCCTTACACCACAACAAGAACGATTAAAGAAATAAAAGCCACCGCTGCCCACTGAGTCAGTACGATGATTCTCTTATCAACCAATTTACCTTTCAGGCGGATTGGCATTACTTGAGGCATCATGCTAAAGAAGGTTTGAGCGTGCATTAAGCTACCTAGCAGTGCCACGATATTAATACCGACAATGATAGGGTTCGCCATAAAGCTCAACCAACCCGCCCACGCTTCAGGGCCTTTCACTAGCGCACCTAAACCAAAAGTTAGGAACACAGTGAACAGAATCAAAGGCAGTACAGTTGCTTCACGCAGCATGTAGAAGCGGTAGAACGGATGGTTGCTCCACCACGTTCTCTTCATCTCACGAACATAAGGCTTACGATTGCTCATATTATGCCTCCTCTGCTGTTTTAACTTGTGACCCGTCTGGTTTGAACATCGAAATAACGAAGTCCATTGAAGACTCAACTTTACCTTGGTTCACGGCCGCTGCTGGGTCTACTTTCTTCGGACACACTTCAGAACAGTAACCGACGAACGTACAGCCCCAAGCGCCGTTTTCACCATTGATAAGCGGCATACGTTCAGCTTTGCCGTTGTCACGGCTATCGAGGTTGTAACGGTGAGCAAGAGTCAATGCTGCAGGGCCGATGAACTCAGGGTTTAGACCAAACTGAGGACACGCTGCATAACAAAGACCACAGTTGATACAACCAGCGAACTGTTTGTATTTCGCCATTTGCTCTGGAGTCTGAATGTTAGTGCCGTCTTCAGGCTTACGATCGTTACCAATGATATAAGGTTTGATCGCTTCAAGGCGCTCGATGAACGGCGTCATGTCGACAATCAAATCTTTCTCGATAGGGAAGTTCGCAAGTGGTTCGATCGTTAGGCCATTAGGATAGTCACGTAAGAAGCTCTTACACGCGAGTTTTGGCACACCATCAACCATGATGCCGCAAGAGCCACAGATCGCCATACGACAAGACCAGCGGTAAGAGAGGTCTTTATCTTGGTAGTCTTTGATATAACCAATCGCATCAAGTACTGACATAGTGTCATCAAAAGGCACTTCGAAAGTCTGCATATGAGGTTCTGCATCTTTCTCTGGATCGTAGCGCAGGATGTTTACTTTTTGGATACGGTTCGCTGACATTATGCTTGCTCCTCTTCACGCTTGTCGTTTGCCTCAGCGGCTTTTTCTGCTGCTGCTGCTTTCTCTGCGGCTTCACCGTACAAACGCGCTTTCGGTTGAGACTTCGTAATCTTCACATCGCTGTAGTCGATGGTTGGTGCTGAGTCTTCTTGGTAGAAAGAAAGCGTGTGTTTGAGGAAGTTCACGTCGTCACGCTCTGTGCAGTTGTCATCCAAACGTTGGTGTGCACCACGAGACTCTTTACGAAGAATCGCGGAGTGAACCATCGCTTCTGCCACTTCAAGGCCGTAACCCACTTCGATAGCGTAAAGTAGGTCAGTGTTGAACACTTTGCCTTTGTCTTTAATGCTGATCTTCTTGTAGCGCGCTTTCAGTTCAGTGAGCTTGTCGATGGTTTCTTGCATCAAGTCTTCTTGACGGTAGATACCACAACCCGCTTCCATGGTGTGACCCATTTCAGTACGGATATCAGCCCAGTTCTCATCGCCTTCTTGGTTCAAGATACCAGCGATGCGATCTTCAACCGCTTTCACTTGCTTAGCGATAGACTCTTCATTCCAACCTTTGAATTCCGCAGCGCGTTTCACGGCGTGTTCACCGGCAACGCGGCCAAATACCACGAACTCAGCCAGAGAGTTAGAACCTAGGCGGTTTGCACCGTGCAGGCCAACTGACGCACATTCACCCACAGCGAATAGGCCTTTAATGCGAGTTTCACACGTGCCGTTGGTTTCAATACCCCCCATGGTGTAGTGAACCGTCGGGCGAATTGGGATTGGCTCTTTTGCCGGGTCAACGTTGACGTAGGCTTTTGCTAGCTCACAGATGAACGGTAGACGCTCTTGCAGGTACTCTTCACCCAGGTGGCGAAGATCAAGGTGTACGACATCACCAAGCGGGTGCTTGATGGTGTTGCCTTTCTGCTGCTCGTGCCAGAATGCTTGAGAAACTTTGTCGCGAGGACCCAGTTCCATGTATTTGTTCTTCGGCTCGCCCACTGGGGTTTCAGGGCCCATGCCGTAATCTTGCAGGTAACGGTAGCCGTTCTTGTTGACGATGATACCGCCTTCACCACGACAACCTTCGGTCATCAAGATGCCAGTGCCTGGAAGGCCTGTTGGGTGGTATTGAACGAATTCCATGTCACGCAGTGGTACACCGTGGCGATAAGCCATAGCCATACCGTCGCCCGTTACGATGCCGCCGTTGGTGTTACAGTGGTAAACACGACCTGCGCCACCGGTTGCTAACACAACGGATTTTGCTTTGATGGTAACAAGCTCACCTTCAGACATATGAATCGCGATAAGGCCTTGAACTTCGCCTTCTTCAGAGTCGCTCTTGTTTTCTACGAGAAGGTCCACCACAAAGTACTCATCAAATCGTTTGATGTTGTCGTACTTCATCGAAGTCTGGAACAGAGTATGAAGCATGTGGAAGCCGGTTTTATCCGCTGCGAACCACGTTCTCTCTACCTTCATACCGCCGAATCGGCGTACGTTTACTTCCCCGTTTTCTTTACGACTCCATGGGCAGCCCCACTGCTCCATTTGGATCATTTCGCGAGTCGAGTTTTCAACAAAGTATTCAACAACATCCTGTTCACATAGCCAGTCGCCACCGCCAACCGTATCGTTGAAGTGGTTATCTAGGCTATCTTCGTCCTTAATTACTGCTGCTGAACCGCCTTCTGCCGCTACCGTGTGCGAACGCATTGGGTAAACTTTAGAAATCAGTGCTACTTCCAGTTCAGGATTAGCTTCAGCCGCTGCAATTGCTGTACGAAGACCAGCGCCGCCTGCGCCGATGACTGCGATATCTGTGGTAATTGTCTTCACAGTTATTCTCCAGTGTGATGCGGAGTATTCCGCTTGTTATTATAAAAAGCTTATTGATCGTACTGACTGATTGGTAGCTCTTACTAATTGAAAGCACGTAAACGGCATCAACCGATCATCACCCCTAAGCCTTAAGTGGTAGGTTCAGTGTAAGAGAGGATGGTCTTTGAAAAGTTGATGTATTTGGGTTTTTAGGTCGGTAATGCATATGGAAGCATAGAATTTATAGGTTATGTGACTGCAATCACGGCAATGAACTATTGATAGCGTTCCTCTTACAAGGCGTGCGTTAACAGCTTGTTGAGTATGGTTTTCGTTATCAATATTCTCACTGTGTCAACATCGATAAATGTGTTGTAGTACGTAATTTTCTTGCTTCATCAAAACAAGGTGCTGGTTTGATAAGGCAAAGATAGAAGCTTACAAAAGCGGCGAAAAGTGGTAATTTTCGTCGCCTATCATTCAGTAATATGGAACTCGATAATGCACTCCACATGGCAACCGGCCGCCACCATTAAGCAGTTAAAGCAACGTGCTGATATCCTTCATCAAATCCGCCAATTTTTTGCAGAGCGAGACGTGATGGAGGTGGATACGCCTGCGATGAGCCACGCCACGGTGACGGATGTGCATTTACATACTTTTAAAACAGAGTTTGTAGGGCCAGGTTATGCGCAAGGACAACCCCTGTTCTTTATGACAAGCCCAGAGTTTCATATGAAACGACTGTTAGCGGCGGGCAGTGGCTGTATTTACCAAATTTGTAAGTCTTTTCGTAATGAAGAGAACGGCCGTTACCACAACCCTGAATTTACGATGCTGGAGTGGTATCGAGTGGGGTTTGATCATCATAACTTGATGGACGAGATGGATTTGCTATTGCAACAGGTTCTAAAATCAGGTGTCGCAGAGCGAATGACTTATCAACAAGCTTTTATTGATGTGCTCGGTGTGTGTCCACTGGAAGATTCGATGGCGACTTTAAAGCAAGCCGCAGCGAAACTGGGGCTTAGTGATATTGCTGAACCTGAAGGAGATCGCGATACCTTACTGCAATTGCTGTTCAGCGTGGGTGTTGAAAAAGAGATTGGTCAAACAGTGCCTGCGTTTGTGTATGACTTCCCAGCTTCACAAGCGGCATTAGCCAAGATTAATCCTGATGATTCACGAGTGGCGGATCGCTTTGAGGTGTATTTCAAAGGTATCGAGTTGGCCAATGGCTTCCATGAGTTAGACAAACCACAAGAGCAACTGCAACGTTTTGAAGATGACAATGCCAAACGTCTCGAGATGGGTTTAGCGCCTCAACCGATTGATCATCACTTGATTGAGGCATTAACAGCAGGCTTACCCGATTGTGCGGGTGTGGCGTTAGGTATCGACAGGCTGATCATGCTGGCTTTGGGTTATGACCATATCGATGATGTGACCGCTTTCCCGTTCCCGCGTTCTTAGCTTTCTGTTTTTACTGAGAGTTAATCGTCATTAGCTATTAACCATTAGCTCTCAGCTTCGAATCCGCTTCACTAGCTAACTAGAATTCCAGTGCCCACTAGCTGACCAGAATACCAGTACCAAGTACGGCAACAATGGCACCGATCCAAGCATAAGCATTCGGCCTCCGCTTGCTGTAAAGCCACAGTATCGGTAACAACATGATGGGTGTGGTTGATGACAGTAGAGCGACCATGCCAACATTGCCTTCCTGCAGTGCATACAAGATCAGTGTCATTCCCAGCGCCATCGCTAAAAATCCATTAACCGCGGTGATGGCGAATATCTGTCCATTCATCGGATTCAGTGCTCGCGAATGCTTGGCTCCGGTTAAGCGAAATAGTGAGTGAGCAATAAAGGCGGTGATCATTCGAATCGCTGAAGCAGCAACTGGGTCAATCTCGGTTTGCATGATAGGTTTTGCAATGATGCCACCCAGCGCTTGGCAAATCGCGGCGGTAATGCCTAGAGCGACACCAACCCACACTGTGCCCTTGATGGTTTCGAGTTGGTTTTGAGATTGACCTCGTCGACCAAAGAAGATTGCCGTTAACACACCACTAAACACCAACGCTGAGCCAATCAGCTCCATCGAAGTCATGCTTTCACTAAACAGGAAGTAACCAAGAATGGCGGAGAATACGGCGTGGCACGAGAACAGCAAACCCGCTTGGCGTGGCCCCATTCGGTTTAAACAGGCAAATAGGGCGGTATCGCCAATGAAGATACCAATGAGGCCAGAAAGCATCATGGGTGTCACGAGGTCGGCCTCGACACTTGCCCAGCCACCGGTAAACCAAGCCATGCTTGATAAGATGACCGCAGTGCAACCCATGCGCCAGCGGCTATAGGCGAAAGAGCCTAAATGTTGAGCCGGTTTTACTGACATTAAGCTCGCGATCGCCCAAAGAAAAGCGGCCGCTAGAGCTAACCATTCAAATCCCATGTCATTAACATCCTTGTGTCTGGGATAAATTAGCTCATCAATATGCATCAAACCGAACGGAGAACAAAGTGATTCTTAACAAAAGAACCAGAACGTTTACAGTTCGGCTTAGCTTGGCTCGGCTTAGCTTGATGTGATCAATTACGCTTTACACTTTAAAGCGCTCCACATCTTGGCGCATCGACTGTGCAGCACGGCTCATTTCGTTTGAGCTATTGCGACTGCTTTCTGCTTGCTGTGCAAGATCGTCAGAGGCATCTTTGATCCCTTGTGTATTGCGGCTGATGTCTTCGCTTACGGCGCGCTGTTCTTCTGCGGCACTGGCAATTTGCAGCGCCATGTCGTTGATTTCAGTAATCGCTTGGGTGATTTTAGTGAGGCTGCCATGGGCTTGTTCTGCGAAGCCAACACTATTTTCCGCCAATTGAGTGCTGGTGGTCATGCTGTCAACGGCATGTTCGGTATTCTTCTGTAGCGTATCAATCATCTCGCGGATCTCTTCTGTTGATCCATGCGTTCTTTGACTTAGCACGCGAACTTCATCGGCGACCACGGCAAATCCACGGCCTTGTTCACCCGCACGAGCGGCTTCAATGGCGGCATTCAATGCCAACAGGTTGGTTTGCTCGGCAATGCCTTGAATGGTTGATAGGATCTGGTTGATGCTCTGAGCGTTGCTCTCTAATTCTCGAATCACATTGGCGGCGTCTTCAACTTGTGTCGCCAAGCCGGTTATCGCATCACGGTTTTGTTGAATAACCTCTTGGCCTTCATTACAAGCGGTAGCTGACGCTTGAGAAGCGGATGCGGTTAGTTCAGCATGGCTGGCCACTTCTGCGGCGGTGGCCGACATTTCATGAATCGCGGTCGCAATCTGGGTGATGTCATTTTGTTGATTCTCAACGCGAATTGAAGATTGGGTAGCCAGTTGATTGGCTTTTTCTGAATGATTGTTGAGATCGTGGCTGTGTTCTATCACGCCCTTAAGCATGCTTTGCATTTGGCTTAAGAACTGGTTGACGAGCTCGGCAAGTTTGCCAATTTCGTCCATGCGTTTGATATCAATTCGCTGAGTGAGATCGCCTCTGCCTTGAGCGAGTTGGGTCAGCGCTTCAGACAATGTTTGCAATGGATAGAGTAAGCGGTTGATGACGATGGTGCTCGCAATTGAAATGACGATGTACAGAATGAAAGAAGTCAGCGTGATAAATTGAATGGCATCGGATACCGCAGAAAAGGCCATTGCTTTATCGATAACAATGCCGAGTGACCAGTTGGTATTTGGAACGTTGGCAATGTAGACCATTTTATCCCCTTGGCCCGGCCAAGTAAGCGTGGTGATCATTTGGTTTTTAATCAGTTGCGAAACTCGGTTTGCCGTTAACTCTGGGTTCAAACTCGTCAAGGGTTTTTGGCTGAGCGCTTCATCACTGTAGGCAACGATGTTGTTGTTGCCATCGACTAAAAAGGCGAAGCCATCGTTCTCGAGTTTTACATTAAGCACCGTATCAATGATGCTGGTTACGGTTAAATCTGCCGCGAGAACACCTTGTCTTTCCCCATTGAATGCTTTCGCAAAGCTAATGACAATGCTGCCATCGAAATCTTGATAGGGTTCGGTAATGATGAGATCGGATGTTGCGTTGGCATCTTGATACCAAGGGCGAGTGCGTGGATCGTAGCCTGCTGGCCAATCTTCCCCTTTGTCGCCATAAGCAATAGTGCCGTCGCTGAATCCCGCATAAACAGACAGGAACTGTCCGGCTTGTTTGGTGATTAACAACTCGCGGTCAGAATTATTACTGTTGGAAACAGTAGCTTCATTGGCCAGCATCATATCACTGCGGATGGAGAGCCAATCGGCAATGTAATTGGTTGTCCCGACACTCACATTTTTCATTTCTTGGTTGATCGCAACTTCAGTCTCTTGATTAAGCTGATTCACTGATATCCAAGCTTGAGCGCCACTTACGACGGCGATAATAACCGCGATTGCGATCTGAATTTTAAATTTAATAGTATGTCTCAAGGTCTATTCCTCCCTTTTTAGACAAAACGCGAATTAAAGTGACGTACTTGATATTGCAATGATGTGTTACTGGTACGTGTATAGTGTCGTTATATGAAGTGTTATAAATGTGTTTAAAATCAAAAATTTAAAAATAGTTATGATTTTTTTAATAAACAGTGAAGTGAAATCACAATTATCTATCGATTAGAATTTGATAAGCCCTCCAGATGCGAAATGACGATGGCTATCTGGAGGGCGGTGACAAGAAGTTCACGCGCTAGGTGATAATAAATAGTGCGAGGTAGACGAGCAGCAAGCCGATGACCCCTAAGATGACCCCCATCTTCGCCATGTCTTTACTTTCGATAAGCCCAGTGGAGTAGGCCAATGAATTTGGTGGTGTGGACACAGGCAAAATCATGCCTAGTGATGCCGAGAAAGCGACCACAACCAGCAA
Organism: Vibrio sp. RW; assembly: GCF_027587105.1. NCBI lineage: Bacteria > Pseudomonadati > Pseudomonadota > Gammaproteobacteria > Vibrionales > Vibrionaceae > Vibrio > Vibrio sp. RW. Next base: position 4,520 of record NZ_JAPPTM010000043.1, on the reverse strand, counting down.
GCCTTGCAAACCACCAATCGCAACTAAGCTTTCCATTGAGGCGCCTATGGCTGCGGCGATCGGCATCAGCAAGTTAGCTGTGGCCGTGTTTGACATGAAGTTGGCCATTAACCAACACACAATCGATAGAGTGAGCACCACTGCGGTAGGCGATAAGGATTCATAATCAATCGCGTGCGCCAATGCTGCTGCTAAGCCAGTTTTATCAAGCCCGATACCGATAGCGATACCACCGGCGACCAACCACAACACATCCCAGTTAATCAGCTTGAGTTCATCTTTGCCCATGATGCCAGTGAGTGTAAATACGGCCAATGGAATAATAGACACGACGTAGGTGTTCATGCCATGCAGCTTGGTGGTCATCCACAGCACAATTGTCGCAGCAAAGGTGATGTAAACTACGATGGCTCGCCAACTCTTTTGAAACTGCCCATTGAGCTTGAGTACCATGTTTCTTTCCTTGGAGGGGAAGAATTTTTGCAGAAGAAACCAAGCGATGGTGAGTTGGATAATGACAAAGGGTAAGCCCATTATCATCCAACTGAGGAAGTCGATACTGTTTTCACCTGTTAGGTACTGGAGGGCGATGGCGTTAGGTGGGGTGCCGATTGGTGTGGCAATCCCCCCCGTGTTAGCGGCGATTGGGATACACAGAACGAGCGCCTTAATGCCCATGTCTCCCTTTGGTGCAGAAGCAACGATAGGGCCGAGCAAAGCGAGCATCATTACGGTGGTCGCGGTATTCGACATAAACATAGAAAACACAGCAGTAATGAGCATTAAGCCGAGCATAATGAAGCGCGGTTCTGTACCAAAGGGCTTGAGTAAAACCCGAGCTAGGTTGTTATCTAATTCGTATTTTGAGGCAGAGATTGCAAGCGCAAAACCACCCATAAAGAGAATAATGATAGGTGATGAAAAAGCACCGAATATGTCGGTATATTTGATTAAATCACCGAGATCATGCCCTGATGGTGGGTTTCTAAATAAGTGTAGGCCTTTGTCGGATATCATCACTAATTCTAGTGCAATGATCAAAATCGAAGTGGCAAATACTGGCACCGGCTCTAGAACCCAAAGCAGTGCCGCTAACAGAAATATCGCCAGCAAGCGATGCTGAATGAGAGTGAGGTCATCGATTGGGATTGAATCGATCGGCATGAGTAACACGCCTAAGGGAATCGCAAAACAAATCAACAGCTTGACCAGGACGCCAACATTGAGCTTAGGCATGACACAAAGACCCTATTAATAAAATATCTTCAAATAGAATAAGTTATCTGTTTTTTTTGTACTTGGAGGTGGGTTGTAAAAACGAAAAGTTGTTTAAGATTTCAACGACTGTTTTGTTTTTGGTCAAACTTTTACGGGGGAGTTCTAGATGTGTTACGAGCAGTATCGACAGCAATGAAAAAGGTGCGTTATTGACTAGAAATAACGCACCTTTAAAAGATTGAGCCGTTAACTTGTATTTAATTTACATGTCAATTCAGAAGGTTAGGCTTGGTCTGTGTTCTCAGTTGAATCAGCCGTTTCAGCCTCTACTTCCTGACCCGCAATGTGCGCGAAAGGTGTGCCCAGAACGGTTTTCTCGCCATTTTGCATCGTGTCGTCAAACTTGATGGCGTCTTTAGCAAATAGGTTGATGACCGTTGAACCAAGCTTAAAGCGACCCATCTCTTCGCCTTTCTTCAAGATGACGGATGTGTCACCTTGTGCTGGGTAATCCCATTTGTAGACAGAGTTACCGCGAGGTGGCGTGATGGTGCCAGCCCATACTTGCTCGATACTACCGACAATGGTCGCACCAACAAGCACTTGTGCCATTGGGCCAAACTCGGTATCAAAGATACAAACCACACGCTCGTTACGTGCGAATAGATTAGGAACATTCTCTGCTGTTAATGGGTTCACTGAGAAAAGATCACCCGGAACGTAGATCATCTGGCGCAATGTACCATCGCATGGCATGTGCACACGGTGGTAATCACTTGGTGATAAGTACAGTGTTGCGAATTCACCGTCTTTAAACTCATCCGCTAGGTCAGCATCGCCACCCAATAGCTCGCGCGCTGAGTAGTTGTGGCCTTTCGCTTGAATCAGTTGACCGTCAGTAATGGGGCCAAATTGGCTGACGCAAGCGTCGGCAGGGTGAACAATAACAGAGTCACCTTCGGCAATAGGGCGCATGTCTTCTTTTAATTCACGTACGAAGAATTCATTGAATGTTTTAAAGTGTTTTGGATCGCTATGCAGCGCTTCATCCATGTTCACTTTGTATTGTTTGATGAACCAGTTGATAACCGCTGTCGTTAAGCCGCCCGCTTTAGCCGACGCTAATTTACCGACTAGTCGAGTCAGTCCATGTTGTGGAATCCAGTACTGCAATCCAACTTTAATCTTATCCATTGTATTAATTTTCCAATGCTGTTTGTTTTTAATGCTAATCGCTTTTGATGCTAGTCGCTTTTAGTGCAAACGAGGTTATGACGGTTTAGGGCGCGAGATGTTACTTAAAATCGCGGCCATTGTCAGTAATCACTGTCATCGTCAGTAAAAGCACATGCTTGTTCACCAGAGTGCGGTTAGAGATCCGCTTTCTTACTTCGCGAGTACTGACGGTTATCTTTGTTGTCAGCCATTGTTTCAATAATGCGATGGTAACTAGCGAAACGTAAGCGACTAATTCTGCCGTCTTCAACGGCTTCACGCAGAAGACATCCAGGATCGTCATTGTGTTTGCAGTCACGGAACTTACAACCGCCTAAGTATGGCTTGAATTCAATGAAAGCGTCAGTGATCTCATCCGGTTCTAAGTGCCATAGACCGAATTCACGCACGCCTGGAGAGTCGATTAGGTCGCCGCCAGAAGGGAAGTGATATAAACGCGCTGCAGTGGTGGTGTGTTGCCCTAGTCCTGAGTTCTCCGAAACTTCACCTTCTTCAATGTCTAGCGTTGGCATTAGCGCATTCACTAAGCTGGATTTACCCACGCCAGATTGACCAACAAAGATGTTGATGCGATCTTTGAGTTCGGCTTCCAATTCTTTGATACCGTAGCCAGACTCTTTACTTACAAACATCACCTTATAGCCAATTTTCTCATATATTGTCAGTGTTTCACGGTATTCCGTAATTTGCTGTTCAGTGAGTAAGTCGACCTTGTTGAGAACCACAAGCGGGGCAATGTTTACCGTTTCTGAAGCAATCAAATAGCGGTCAATGATATTAAGTGAAAGCTCCGGTAGCACGGCTGAAACAATAACCATTTGGTCAACGTTAGCGGCAACCGGTTTTAGGCCATCGTAGTAATCAGGGCGGGTCAGCATTGAGGTTCTTGGTTCAACGGCTTCAACCACCCCTGAAATACCCGCCATGGATTCTAAGCCAGCGCGCCAGATTACTCGGTCACCAGAAACTAAAGTCTCGATACTACGGCGTAAGTTACAACGATGAACTTCGTTAGTTTCAAGATCTTCGATATCAGCATGCTGACCAAAGCGTGTAATAACTAATCCACTCTTTGTTCCGCCAAGCATGTTCTCATCCCATTGGATAGAATCTTCTTTCTTGAGTCGCTTGTTCTGGTTGCTACGTACACGGCGTACTTGACCTTTGGTTAATTTCTTTTTTTTAGCCACAATTTTTCACTTAACACATCTAACTTGATGATTGGGGGGACTCAAACCGAGAGTTACTGGTGCCACATGATTTCGATGGCTCTAAAGCTAGTTTGAGTATAGTTATTTGGGTATAGTACCTCTTTTACACATAAACAAATAGGCGACGCCTTATGTCCTTTAGCGATCAGAACCTTATTTGGGTTGATCTAGAGATGACAGGACTTGATCCTGAAACTCATAAAATCATTGAAATTGCGACTATCGTTACTGATAGTGAGCTTAACATCCTGGCTGAAGGACCTGTTTTGGCTATTCACCAGCCTCAGAGTGAATTGGACAAGATGGATGAGTGGTGCACAACGACTCATACTGGCAGCGGCCTAGTGAAGCGAATTCAAGAAAGTACGGTTTCAGAACAAGATGCAATCCAACAAACGATTGAATTTCTTGAGAAGTGGGTACCAAAAGGTAAGTCACCGATTTGTGGCAACAGCATTGGCCAAGATCGCCGTTTCCTATACAAGCACATGCCTGAATTGGAAGAGTACTTCCACTACCGCTATGTTGATGTCAGTACCTTGAAAGAACTTACTCGTCGTTGGAAGCCTGAAGTGTTAGATGGGTTTTCTAAGTCGGGAAGTCACCTGGCATTAGATGATATTCGTGAGTCGATCGCTGAGTTGCAGTACTATCGAAAAACGATTATTAATATCTAATCCGATTAAACGATCACGTTTATCTAACTTTTCAGGGACCTAAGAGCTCATTTTTTTGAAAATCTGTGTGCTTTTACAGCAGTTGAGTAAAAACTTGCGTAATTTTGCATTAAGGACTTGCATCACAAAAAAATGCTCTTATAATTCGCAGCCCTGAACGACGAAAGACGTTTCAGAT
>NZ_JAPPTM010000042.1:0-24068 GCF_027587105.1 Vibrio sp. RW | reverse complement strand
ACGGGAATACATTTAGAGGCATCTTTGTCTGGTATTCTTTCAATATATTTCGACTTTAGTGAGGACGGTAAACATTTTGATTACTATGGTTTTGTGAAAAATGGTATTTCTTTGAATTGCGATCATGTCTCGGATGTCTTTAATTTTTTCATCGGTGACTATTCGATGAAAAGAGATATGATTGAAAATATACAAAGCTATAGTTCAACCTTTGGTACCAAATGGCAAGGAAATGAAGGTGAACTTTCAGCACGAGTAATTATGGATACTTATGATAAATGGTTATTTATTGAAAGAGAGTACTATGTTGATAAAAAAAACAATGAGAAAATTTTTAATTTAAGGCGAGTGTGATGGGAAAAAGAGTAGCGGTTTTCACAAGTGACTTATATCAGGGTGGTGTTGCTGAAAGCACTCGAAAAATAGTGGATCACTTAAGTGATACATGCACGGTTGATGTAATTGTTTATGATACAACACCGATTTTAAAAAAAGTTAAGTGCGCAAATATAGTTAGATTAAACCTACCTCTTTCTGCTAATTTTTCGACATCGAAGTTCAATCTTTTATGCAAGAAGATTTTTAGATATCCGGCCTTATTAATTGCTGTTTTTAAGTTGTATAGATATAAGGTTAAATACAAGCCTGATGTTATATATTCAATGACATATATACCTAATATAGTTAACGTATTGGTGTCGCTGATGCTTGGAGAAAGTTGTAAGACAATACTATCTGAAAGGCAAGACCCGCGTAAAGACCTTGTTGAAGGAACATTTTTAACTTATATATTGAAGTTTTTATATAAGAGATCGGACGTAATTCATGCCAATTCAAATGAGATGATAAGATCGATAGAAACTTTTTATCGAGTACCTAGGTCAAAAATTTTCCATTTAGATAATTTTTTTGTTTTGGATGATATTAAGAAGTTGAGTAGAGAAGGTATAGAACATGATTATGAATATATTTTTAATAACTTTAAGGTTATTGTTACTGCTGGTCGATTGTCAAAACAGAAAGGTCAATGGCATTTGATTGATGCGTTTGATGCTCTTTGCAAGAGCAATGATGCCTACCGTCTTGTCATTTTAGGTGAAGGCGAGCTGCGGAACTTTTTAGAAGATAGAGTTAAAAAATACAAATTGGAAGATAAGGTGTTTTTTCTCGGAAATGTTGACAATCCACATAAGTATATAGCCCGGTCACACTTGTTTATATTTACTTCTTTGTGGGAATCTTTTGGTAACTGTCTTGTAGAGGCAATGGCATTAGATATACCAATAATATCAACAGAGTGTGAAAGTGGGCCTGGTTACATCATTGATGGAGGAAATTACGGTTTATCATTAGGTAAGCTATCTGATGACTTAAGTGAAATATCGAGAAGTGATGTAATTAAGATTGTAGATTCAGTAAAATTTTTTGAAAACGAAGATAATCACAAGAGATTTTCATTGAAAAGTTATGATCGAGCAAAGTTCTTTGATGTTGATGAATTGAAAGATAAGATTGATAAATTGTTCCAGATATAAAGTGTAGGGTATTTTAGTGAAATTTATTTCGGCCTTGTTGATTTTTTCTATACCATTTTGGAGCCTACCATTTATTCCAGGTACTTACTCAGCTATAAGTCCATATTTGGCTGGTTTATTAGGCTTTATATTTGTTTTCGGAAGTAGAGTTAGTTTTTCAATCGATACTGTGTTGTATACATTATTCTTCATTTTCCTATTAGTCTCATATTCACTATATTCGATATATGTTGGTCATTTTAATGTTATATTCCTATCTGCTTATGTCATAGGTTTGCTTTGTTATCCTGGTTTTTATTTTTCTTTTCGCATTCTTGGTAAAGATAAAATACGTGATTATTTACTGTTGTTGTCTCGAATTGTTTCTATCTTCGCAATAATCGAATTTTTGATGTCAAAAATAGGATTTCTTTCTCACGTAAAATCGTTATTGACACTTATTTTAACCGGTTCAGCAAAGCAAGGGTTTGTGTTAACAACTAATGAACTATCGTGGGCTGTTCAACTTTTGCTGTTTGCTAGTATTTTTATCTATGTTAATTATAAAGATAGAGAAAACAGGTTCGATTTTTTCCTCTTGTTTACGAACTTTTTGATTATTTTAGTGTCATTTTCACTTACCGCTATTAGTGTTTTAATTATATCTTTAAGTTTTTATTATTTAGTTTTTCGTAGAGTTTCGCTTACTAATGTTCTTAAGTTTATTATTGCGGTATCGGTTTTTGTTAGTGTTTTTATTTTTATTTTTAAGTTCTGGAATCAAGGTGGTTACACTTTTTCAAGAATATCTAAATTATATGATATTGAATTGTATGATTTGAAAAATGCTTTTTATTATATTATTTCTGTTGATAATTCTCTATTGGTAAGGATTGGTTATCCGTTTGTTGCTGTTAATATGATTATTGATAACCCGGTAGGTTATGGGATTTCTGGTTTTTCTTATTACCTTAAAGATTATACAGATCTTATTGCTACACCTACAATGTATCTATCAGAATTACCACGGCACTTAGAAAATTTAAATGCAGATCCAAGAAATCTGATTTTGCGTCTTGGCGTTGATTTTGGGATTTTTGGTATTTTTTTATTTCTATGTGTGTTTTTTTCTAGAGTAAAAATCTGCTCTAGGCTCTCTAGAGACAAGCTTTTGGCTACTTTGCTTATTTCGTTAAGCTTTGGCGCTATGATGCAGTTTTCAACGTTTTATTTCTTTCTCTATCCTTTCACTATAGCATATGTAACTTTTTTACGAGATTATTGATGGCAAAACAAAAGAAAATTCTAGTGTTAACTCCACGCTTTCCTTATCCTGTTATTGGAGGTGATCGTCTACGTATATTTGAGATATGTAAAGAGTTGTCGAAAAACTATTCAATAACACTCTTAAGTCTTTGTGAAAATGAAAATGAGATGGAAATGGATACTCCTGATGACGGTGTTTTTTCATCGATTCATAGAGTGCTATTACCGAAGTGGAAATCATATCTAAACTGCTTATTAACACTTCCGACTACAAAGCCTTTACAGGCAGCTTATTATAATAGTAATGATTTTTTAAATATGGTTGAGCAATTGTCGTTAGAGCATGACTTGATATTACCTCACCTTATTCGAATGGCTGATTATGCCAAGAATATAGATAAACCAAAGATTCTCGAGATGACTGATGCCATTTCTATGAATTATTATCGTGTTATAGAAACAAAAAATAATGCAGGTTTGAAAGGTTATATCTATAAAGTTGAACAGTCCCGTTTAAATCGTTACGAAAAAGGAATTGTAAAGTACTTCGATTATAATGTGTTTGTATCTCAATTTGACAAAGACTTTCTTTTTGATACCTCGGACGAATGTTACGAGAAAACACTTGTTTGTTCCAATGGCGTTGACTTGTCATCTTTACCTTATGAGTTTTCGCCAAGCAAGAAAGAAGTTGTTTTTATTGGTAATATGTTTTCTGCACAAAACTTTGATGCAGCAATGTGGTTTGCCAAAGAATGTCTACCCTTATTACGTAAACATGGTGATTTTACTTTTAAAGTTATTGGTCGAATTAAACCTGAAGGTGAGCAAAAACTTAAACGTATCGAGGGGGTTGTTGTAACCGGAGCCGTTGATAATGTAGTTGCACATGCAAGAGGGGCTGTTGCGGGTATATGCTCTGTTCGTTTAGCTGCTGGTGTTCAGAATAAAATTTTAGAATATATGGCATTAGGCTTACCTTCTATTACAACTGCTACAGGATTAGAGGGGTTAGACTCGACTCCAGAGCAAGATATATTAGTTGCTGACACACCTGATGAATTTACTAAGCAAATATTGCGAATAGATAACGATATTGAATTCGCTAAGTTTTTATCAGTAAACGCGCTTAACTACGTACAAAATAATCATTCTTGGTCGGGTAAATTGGCTCCTGTCACTATTGCTATTAATAATCTTCTTTCAAATTAAAGGTATTCTCATGATTCAACCTGTCATTATGGCCGGTGGTACTGGTTCTCGTCTTTGGCCTCTATCTCGCGAACTTTATCCAAAACAGTTTTTAAAAGTAACTGGCGAGCAGTCAATGCTACAACAAACCTTTGCACGTCTTGAAGGACTCGATCACACAGCTCCGTTACTTATTTGCAATGAAGAGCACCGTTTCATTGCCGCAGAGCAAACGCGTTTAGGTGGTTTTGAGCATTCCGGAATTATTTTGGAACCAGTGGGTCGTAATACAGCTCCCGCTATTGCTCTTGCCGCGCTTCAAGCTATAAAGCAAGTTGAAGGGTCGGATGTTGAACCAATATTATTAGTGCTTGCAGCTGATCACTTGATTGAAAACCGAATAGTATTTCAGCAGTCCGTTAAACAAGCTTTGGTTCATGCTAAAGCGAATCAATTGGTCACCTTTGGTATTGTACCTACTGCAGCAGAAACCGGATATGGCTATATTAAACGTGGTGTCTCACAAAATGGTACAGCGTTTAAGGTCGACAGTTTTGTAGAAAAACCTGATTTAAAGGCGGCTCAAGATTATTTAGAATCCGGTGAATACTATTGGAATAGTGGTATGTTCATGTTTAAAGCTTCTCAATATATTGAAGAATTGAAAACTCATAATCCAACCATGCTAGAAGCTTGTGAAAAAGCCATGAGTGCGACCCAAGTTGATTTAGATTTTGTGCGTATAGACAGGCAAGCATTTCAAGCATGCCCAGCAGATTCAATCGATTATGCGGTGATGGAGCCAGTTTGTGCACCTAGCGGCTCAGGTAACTTAGTGGTTGTGCCAATGGATGCAGGTTGGAGTGATGTCGGATCTTGGTCTGCATTGTGGGATGTAACTGAGAAAGATAGTAACAATAATGCTCATAAAGGCGATGTAATTTCAGTTAAATCTACGAACAATTATGTATATTCTGAAAACAAACTGATTGCAACAGTCGGGGTTGATAACTTAGTGATTGTTGAAACTAAGGATGCCATCTTAGTTGCGGATAAATCACAAGTGCAAGATGTCAAAGCGATTGTAGAGCAATTAAAAAATTCAGAACGTTCTGAATATAAAATTCATCGTGAAGTTTATCGTCCCTGGGGTAAATATGATTCGATTGACTTTGGTGCACGAGACCAAGTGAAACGTATCACTGTAAATCCGGGGCAAAAGCTTTCGATTCAAAAACATTTTCATCGAAGTGAGCATTGGATTGTCGTTGCCGGTACAGCAAGTGTAACTAATGGTGATGACGTAATTTTAGTGACTGAAGACCAGTCGACCTATATTCCTTTAGGTACGATTCATGCCCTTGAGAACCCAGGTAAAATACCATTGGAAATGATTGAAGTACAAACGGGCTCATACCTTGGTGAGGATGATATTGTCCGCTTTGAAGATAGATATGGTCGTATTTAAGAGTTCGATTAATATTAGCTCATTTCAGGGTATTTATAATCATTTAAGTTACTCAGTATTTCACAATATGTGTAGATTTTTCTTATGTTAATTAGTTCGAAAGTAATTAAAGAGTCAGGTATTCAATTTGGCACCAGTGGTGCGCGTGGTTTGGTAGATCAGTTCACGGCTGATGCTTGCGCAGCTTTTACTCATGCCTTTGTGCAATGTATGCAGGGGCAGTTTCAGTTTAAAACCGTTGCACTTGCCATTGATAATCGTCCTAGCAGCCTAGCAATGGCTCAAGCTTGTATTAAAGCCCTAGAGCAGTTAGATCTTGAAGCTGTTTATTATGGTGTGGTACCAACACCAGCGCTGGCCTATGTGGCAATGCAAGACAAAATTCCATGCATTATGATTACTGGTAGCCATATTCCTTTTGATCGTAATGGTCTTAAGTTTTACCGACCTGACGGTGAAATTACTAAAGCTGATGAGCAAGCGATTTTAAACGCTGATGCGGTATTTACTTCAATCAGTGATTTGCCTGAACTGATCGTTAACCAACGCGCGGCAACGGACTATATCGCTCGTTACACTGAGTTATTTGATGCTTCATTACTTAGCGGAAAACGTATTGGGATTTACGAGCACTCAAGTGCTGGGCGTGATTTATATGCGCCGTTATTTACTAGTCTTGGCGCTGAAGTTATTTCACTAGAGCGTAGTGATGAGTTTGTACCGATTGATACTGAAGCGGTAGCAGATGCGGATAAGCTAAAAGCACAAAACTGGTCTAAGCAATATCAATTAGATGCTATTTTCTCGACCGATGGCGATGGTGACCGTCCGCTAGTGGCAGATGAGAACGGCGAGTGGTTACGTGGTGATATTCTTGGATTGTTATGTTCAAGTGCGATGAACATTGAAGCACTTGCAATACCCGTTAGTTGCAATACCGTGGTTGAGAGCTTAGATGTGTTTAAACATGTTGAGCGTACAAAGATTGGTTCGCCTTATGTTATTGCCGAATTCGCGTCACTGGCGAAGACGTATGCTTCTATTGCCGGTTTTGAGGCTAATGGTGGCTATTTACTGGGTAGTGATGTTCAAGTGAATGGAAAAACGCTGAAAGCACTGCCAACTCGTGATGCCGTTTTACCTGCTCTGATGCTGCTTGCTGCTGCAGGAGAAAATGGTATTTCTCCACTGGTTAATGCCTTACCTAAAAGAGTGACTGACAGTGACCGTATTCAAAACTTTGCAATCGAAAAAAGCCTGCTAATTTTAGCTGATGGTCAGGCTAACCCAGAACTGTTATTGGCTAAGCTAGGTTTTGACTCGGCAGCAATTAAAAATGTTGATGTTACTGATGGATTACGTTTAACGCTTGATAACGATGATGTTATTCATCTTCGTCCTTCAGGTAATGCACCTGAGTTACGTTGTTATTCAGAATCTACGAGTATCGCTAGTGCTAAGAGGTATGTTGATAAGGTCTTAGAGAAAATTCAATTAATCTAAACTACATTAGCCAAGCCATTTCTTTTTCTATTTAGCTTGGCTATTAAGTTTTCATATACCAATGATATAGTATTTAGGGATTCAGATGAAAATTGCTATTGCTGGTACAGGCTACGTTGGTCTGTCTAATGCGATGCTGCTTGCTCAGCATCATGACGTAGTTGCGGTTGATATCGTGGCTGAAAAAGTTGAGATGCTTAATAACAAGCAATCTCCAATTGTTGATACTGAAATCACCGATTTTCTCACCAATAAATCTCTCAGTTTCACTGCTACACTTGATAAAGAATTCGCTTACTCCAAGGCTGAGTATGTCATTATCGCAACACCGACCGATTATGATGTAGAGACGAACTACTTCAATACCTCATCAGTTGAAGCGGTGATTAAAGAGGTAATGGCCATTAACCCAAACGCAGTAATGGTGATTAAGTCGACCGTTCCTGTGGGGTATACCGCGCGCATTAAACAAGAATTAGAGTGTGACAACCTGATGTTCTCGCCAGAGTTCTTACGTGAAGGTAAAGCGTTATACGACAACCTGCACCCGTCCCGTATTGTCGTGGGTGAACGTTCTGAACGCGCACAAGTTTTTGCGAACCTGCTGTTAGAAGGCGCGGTTAAAAAAGACGTTGAAATTTTGTATACCGATTCAACCGAAGCCGAAGCGGTAAAGCTGTTCTCTAACACTTACTTAGCGCTTCGCGTTGCTTACTTTAACGAGCTAGATACCTACGCCGAGTCACACGGGCTAGATACACGCCAAATCATCGATGGCGTCAGCTTAGACCCTCGTATTGGTTCGCATTATAATAACCCTTCGTTTGGTTACGGCGGTTACTGCTTACCAAAAGATACCAAGCAGTTGCGCGCTAACTACTCTGATGTACCAAACAATATTATTGGTGCGATTGTCGATTCGAATACCACACGTAAAGATTTTATTGCTGATTCTATTATTAAGCGCAACCCGAAACGTGTGGGTATTTATCGCTTAGTCATGAAGTCCGGTTCAGATAACTTTCGCGCGTCCAGTATTCAAGGCATTATGAAGCGCTTGAAGGCGAAAGGCATTGAGGTTGTAGTGTTTGAACCTGAACTTAAAGAAAAAGAGTTCTTCCGTTCATTAGTGCTCACCGATTTTGACCAATTTAAATCAAGCTGTGACGTGATTGTCTCAAACCGCATGGCTCAAGAACTGGCGGATGTAAAAGACAAAGTCTACACACGCGATCTATTCGGTTCAGATTAAGGAACAAAAGAATGAAGTATTTGGTAACGGGCGCGGCGGGTTTTATCGGCAGTGCTGTAGCAGAGCAGCTAACGGCGAAAGGCCACACGGTTGTTGGTGTCGATAACCTGAATGACTACTACGATGTCGCTTTGAAAGAAGCGCGCCTAGCACGTATTCAACATGCCAATTTTAAACTGGTTCAGTTAGACATCGCTGACCGTGATGGTGTCGCGAGTTTGTTTGAAACTGAGCAGTTTGATCAAGTGATTCACTTGGCTGCACAAGCGGGGGTTCGCTATTCAATTGAAAACCCACACGCCTACGCCGATTCGAACTTAGTTGGCCATTTGAACATTCTTGAAGGGTGTCGTCACAATAAAGTGAAGCACTTGGTGTATGCCTCTTCAAGCTCGGTTTACGGGTTGAATGCGAAAACACCGTTTGCAACGTCAGATTCGGTTGATCACCCGGTTTCACTGTATGCGGCGACCAAAAAGTCGAATGAGCTGATGGCGCACAGCTACTCTCACTTATACGACATTCCAACCACTGGCCTGCGCTTCTTTACTGTGTATGGTTCGTGGGGCCGCCCAGATATGGCACCGTTTATCTTCACTAAAAAGATCCTCGATGGCGATACCATTGATATCAACAATAATGGCGATATGTGGCGCGACTTTACTCATGTAAATGACATTGTTGAAGGTGTTGTGCGTATCGCAGATGTAGTACCAACTCGTGACAACGATTGGACGGTCGAAGCGGGTTCTCCAGCAACCAGTTCTGCGCCTTATGCGGTGTATAACATTGGTCACGGTTCACCAATCAACTTGATGGATTTTGTAAAGGCGATTGAAGACGAACTCGGTATTGAAGCGAAGAAAAACTTCCGCGAGATGCAGCCTGGTGACGTTTACCAAACTTATGCCGATACACAGGACTTGTTTGCCGCAACAGGTTACACACCTAAAGTAACGGTAAAAGAAGGCGTTGCTGAGTTTATTCAGTGGTATCGCGAGTTTTACAACAAGTAGAATAAGTTGCAGTAGGCTACTTGATTAGTGTATCGATAATATTGCTTATTGCTTATTGCTTATTGCTTATTAACGTTGTCGATGGCGAGTAGATTAAAATGGCCAAGTTCATAACCTGAACTTGGCCATTTTTGTTTGTGTCGCGCAGTCGTTAATAGTCATGATCCGGTTTATCCGTGAAAGCGCTAATGAGTTAATCAACGACAGTAATGGTGGATTTATCAGCGACAGCAATAACCGGTTTATCAATGAGCAAAATGACAGGATGACGCGCTGATCTTACTCTCGGTTAGGTGTATGTATCGGTCAAATTATGGCATTCTCATTGTTACTGTTTAAAAAGGACATATGGATAGTAGGATATGGATACCAACTCGCATCAACTCTCTTTACGCACCATTGAGCCATCGGATTACACCGAGCTCGCGGCATTAATGGATCTCGTCTTTCCTGATGTTGGAGGCGCGTGGCCACGCTTGACCATCCTGGATCTGATTCATCAATTTCCTGATGGGCAAATTTGTATTGAAGATAACGGCAAGATCATCGGCGCCGCCTTGACGATTAAGGTGAATTACAATCGCTTTTCTCTCCCTCACCTTTATACGGACATCATCACGGAAAACAACGTGATTCAGAACCAAGTGACAGGTGATGCCATGTATGGCTTGGATGTCTTTGTGCACCCCGATTACCGAGGGCTCCGTTTGGGCCGCCGTTTGTATAATGCTCGTAAAGAACTGTGCCGGAGCAAAAACTTTAAAGCCATATTAGCGGGTGGTCGCATTCCTCATTACCACGAACATGCGAATGAACTGAGCGTGGCGGAATACATCGATAAAGTAAAACGTCGTGAACTTCATGATCCCATTTTGTCGTTTCAGTTAGCGAATGATTTCGATGTGAAACGAATTATGCGCGGCTATCTACCCGAAGACGACGCATCCAAAGGGTACGCCACGCTGCTGGAGTGGGATAATTTCTTCTATGAGGAAGACATTCAATCGGTTCACGATGTAGAGAAAAACCTGATCCGCATTGGTGTGGTGCAATGGCAAATGCGTGCCATGAACGATTTAGAAGATTTGCTCGATCAAGCGGAGTTCTTTATTTCTTCTCTGGCCAATTACCAAGCTGACTTCGCGCTGTTCCCTGAATTTTTTAACGCGCCACTGATGGGGCTGAAAAAGGAACAAAACTCGGTCGAGGCCATCCGTTTTCTCGCCGGCTTCACAGAAGAGATCAAATCTCGCTTTTCCCAATTGGCCGTGACCTACAACATCAATATCATCGCCGGTAGTATGCCGATTATTGAAGAGGACGGTAAGTTGTATAACGTCGCTTACCTACTGCAGCGTGACGGGAGCATTAATGCTCAGTACAAAATCCACATCACGCCTCATGAACAAAGAGACTGGGTGATTGATGGTGGCGACAAGGTACAGGTGTTTGATACGGATGCAGGTAAAGTGGGCATACTCATTTGTTACGACAGCGAGTTCCCGGAGCTAGGCCGAATGATGGCGGAGCAGGGCGCACAAATTGTGTTTGTACCGTTTTGGACGGATACCAAAAATGGTTACCAGCGCGTTCGTATTTGTTCGCAAGCGCGAGCGATCGAGAATGAATGTTATGTGGCGATTGGTGGCAGTGTTGGCAACTTACCTCGTGTTGATAATGTCGATATTCAATACGCACAGTCCGCCGTGTTCTCACCCTCAGATATTTATTTCCCGCACGATGCGACATTGACAGAAGCCAGTGCCAATACCGAAATGATCATTTTTGCAGATGTCGATTTAACGAAGCTTAAGCAGCTTAATATGGAAGGATCGGTGACTAACTTGCGCCACCGTCGACTTGATTTATACGGGGGCTTTACGAAGGAAAACAAGGCTCAATAGTGTGGGTTTGGGTTGGTTAAAGTTTATGTGGACCAAGGTTTATGTAGGGCAAGTTTTCTGTAGGCTAAGGTTCATGTAGACCAAGCTTTATGCAGGGCAGGCTAAGGTTAAAGAGACTAAGATTTATGTAAATAAGTGGTTGTGAATGGTCAGGTGACATGGCTAAAAACTAAAGCGGCTCCAGACAGGCTGGAGCCGCTTAACTTAATACCGACAGCGACGTAAGCGTTTTATAACCACACAAGGTTTATAGTCGCAGCACAAGCTTGCTTGTCACGCGCACCTGTATTCTTGTCACGAGCGCCTGTAGCCTCAAGCGATCCTACTCGTGAAAAATATTTAATACACTTTTTCAGGAAGGTTGCGGCTGCGTCTAATCCAACTGGTGATACGCCATACATAGCTCATGGCGACAGCGTATGAAGCAAAGCAAGCCATAAACAAGATAAACATCGTGGATTCAGAAATGTTGAGGAACTCACCGTAGATCCCGAAACCGGCAAAGCCACTCGCAATGAAACAAATAATGGCCAGTGTTTGGCGGGATGTAAAACCAAGGCGTTGGAATATGTGGTGTAAGTGTTCTCTGTCGGGTTTGAATGGAGAACTGCCGCGTCTTATGCGTCTGAACATGATGGCTGCCATGTCCATGAGTGGTACTGCAATTAACCACAATGCCGTAATCGGTCGCATCATTGATTCTGATGAATTTTGACTTGCGCCTAGCAGTAACCAAATCACAGTAAAACCAATCATCATGCTGCCGGCATCGCCCATGAATACTTTACGTTCTCGCCCAAGAATACCGAGGTTCATTAAGATATAAGGGATGGTCGCGACAATAAACACCACGCATAAATACGCTAAGCCGTGCTGACTGTCTACTTGTAGTAAAATGGCGATTCCTCCAAGGGTTACAATGGCAAGCCCCCCTAATAATCCGTCAATACCATCCACCATATTAAAAGCATTAATGGCACCAATTACGGCTAAAATCGTCACAACTGGGCTAAGAAGCCCTAAATGCATCTCTCCGAATCCTAATAAGTTGCCTATGTGTTCGAGTCGAATATCGGCAAAGTACATCATGCAAATGGAGAGGATGGCTTGAACCATAAGCCGTATTTTGAAGCTAATATCGAACTTGTCATCGAGTGCCCCGATAACAATAAGCGCGGCGATAGAAGCTAAAAAGATCTCACTATGAGGGATAACATTGGGATTGGTGACGAGGAATTGGCCTATTGACAAACTTATCGCTATTCCACCAACAAGTGGAATAGCACCTGTATGGAATTTTCTTGCGTTCGGCTTATCGACTAAGCCGACGGCTTTCGCAACTTTTCGCATCAAAAAGAGCGACGAAAAGGAGAAGAAGCCAACAAATGACAACTCTAATAACATGATGAACTCTAGCCAGTATTTTATATTATTTTTGAATGCGTGTACTTTACGTGAAACCGATCCTCATGTACACCTGGTTGATTATGTTTTGTTCAATAAATAAAGTTTGTTGTGTTTGTCTCAGTTATGGGATTGTATGTATAACAGGTCGGATCTGTATAAGTCGATAGACGCGTTATTTGTGTTAGGTTAAGTGGTATCGCTAGATACAAAATGATGATTTTTTTCATATTCAGTTGCCCGACCTGCGCCCTTTCTTGATCTTCCACTACAGTTTTGACTGTAAACTGTAGTAAAATTACGCTAATTTGTTTCTATACCGATTTATTTTGAATTGAACGAGGTCAGTCCTATGTCAGCTAAGAAGCCAATGGCTCTAGTGATCCTTGACGGTTACGGTTACCGTGAAGACAACCAAGACAACGCGATCGCGAACGCGAATACACCAGTAATCGACGGTCTTATCGCTAACCAACCTAACACGCTAATCTCGGCTTCTGGCTTAGATGTAGGCCTACCTGATGGCCAAATGGGTAACTCTGAAGTGGGTCACACCAACATCGGCGCGGGTCGCGTGGTATACCAAGATTTAACGCGTATTACTAAATCAATCGCAGATGGCGAATTCGGCCAAACTGAAACGCTAGTGAACGCTATCGATAAAGCAGTGAAAGCCGAGAAAGCTGTGCACATCATGGGCCTTATGTCGCCAGGTGGCGTTCACTCTCATGAAGATCACATCTACGCAGCGGTTGAAATGGCCGCTGAACGTGGCGCAGAGAAAATCTACCTACACGCATTCCTAGACGGCCGTGATACGCCGCCACGTAGCGCAGAAAACACATTAGCGCGTTTCCAAGCGTTATTCGCGAAACTAGGCAAAGGCCGCGTGGCTTCGCTTATTGGTCGTTACTACGCAATGGACCGTGATAACAACTGGGATCGCGTTCAAGAATCTTACGACCTGCTGACTCAAGCAAAAGCAGAATTCACATTCGACACGGCCGTAGCTGGCCTAGAAGCGGCTTACGCTCGTGAAGAAAACGATGAGTTTGTTAAAGCAACGGAAATCAAAGCGGAAGGCGAAGAGTCTGCTGCTATCGTTGATGGCGATGCGGTTATCTTCATGAACTACCGTGCCGACCGTGCGCGTGAAATTACACGTGCATTCGTGCCTAATTTCGACGGCTTTGAGCGTAGCGTATTCCCAGCAATCGACTTTGTGATGCTGACTCAATACGCAGCAGACATCCCACTTCTTTGTGCATTCCCACCGGCTTCTCTAGAGAACACGTACGGCGAATGGCTATCGAAAGCAGGCAAAACGCAGCTACGTATCTCTGAAACCGAGAAATACGCGCACGTGACGTTCTTCTTCAACGGCGGTAAAGAAGACGAGTTTGAAGGCGAAGAGCGTCAGCTTGTGGCTTCTCCAAAAGTCGCGACTTACGACCTACAGCCAGAAATGAGCGCGCCAGAGCTAACTGACAAGTTGGTTGCAGCAATCAAAGGCGGCAAATACGACGCTATCGTGTGTAACTTCCCTAACTGTGACATGGTTGGCCACACAGGCGTTTACGATGCAGCGGTTAAAGCCGTAGAGTCGCTAGACGAATGTCTTGGTAAAGTGGTTGCAGCCATCAAAGAAGCGGATGGCCAGCTGCTTATCACCGCTGACCACGGTAACGCGGAAATGATGGTAAACCCAGAAACGGGCGGTATCCACACGGCGCACACGAACTTACCAGTGCCACTTATCTACGTGGGCAGCAAAGACGTTGAGTTTAAAGAGGGCGGTAAACTGTCTGACCTTGCACCAACGATGCTTGCTCTATCTGGTATTGATATCCCAGCTGAGATGTCAGGTGACGTGATCGTTAAGTAGTCAAGTAATGACTGTTTTAGATAAATAGTTTTTTACTTTTATCGAATATTAGAACGGCTGCACGCGAGTGTGGCCGTTTTTTTACGCTTTGCCAGTTTATCTCGAATCTGAGAGCTGGAATTTACTCGGCCATGTTTTTCATCATCAATAGAAAACGACAAGAGTTTCATTAGCGCTATCGCTTCATCTCTACGCTTTCGATCTTCATAAGATTCAATGGTATAAGCGGGCTTGCCATTTTGAGTAATGGTCATAGGCTCAGATAAATCGAGGTTAGCCGCGTGCTTTTTTAAGTAACTTATCGTTTCAGTGGACATTATCATCATCTCTTAATGTAGAGGCTTAAATATAGACCATATTTAGTCTGGTGATAATCGCACTTCCTGATGATCCGCCTTTATCCAGTCTCGACATGGTTGAACTTATCATCACGACATTTGAACGAATGTCGTCATTCCAAAATTGAAGAGAGAAGCCTTTTTGCTCCCTAGGGATTACATCGAATATAAGGCGCGTTTTTTCTCGCGAAGCGCGAAGCAATATCCGGTAATACCGCCGACAATATTCCCCAAAGCCAAGCCAATAAACAGCCCTTCGACGCCATCGATTTGGCTGCCTATCCATGCAAAAGGTAAGGTAAACACAAACAGGCGCATGAAGCTCCATTGGAAGGCTTTGAGTGGTTGATGCATCGCGTTCATGCCGCTGATCAGCATCATCACAATGCCTTGGAATCCATAGCTAAATGGAACCACCAATAGGTAATGCCACAAAATGCCACGTACCGACTCTTCTTGAGAAAAGAGGGCGGCCAAAGGAATGCTCAGCGGTACCATCATTAAGAAAACCAAACCTTGGAACAAGATGGCAAAACGCATGCTCAAAAAGAGCCCGTCAAAGCTGCGCTTGGGGTTGTTTGCGCCAAAGTTCTGCGCCATGAAAGGGGTCAGGGCCGAGGTGAGAGACATTAATACGATGATAAGAATCGATTCAATACGTTGCGCTGCGCCATAAGCGGCCACGGCTTCAGTGCCTTGTTTGGCTAACATCATCATGATGATAGCGCCAGCAAGTGGGTTTAGGGCATTAGAGAGTGCGGCTGGTGTGCCAATGGTGAGGATCTGTCGCCAGTCATTGATGATATTGGCCAGCTTAGGGGGAGCCAGCAGTTTCTCTCTTATTGTTAATACATACAGTGAGCCACATAACGCACCAAACCAACTGAAACCACTGGCAATCGCAGCGCCTTGAATTCCCAGCTCAGGAAAAGGCCCATAACCAAAGATCAGTAGCGGATCTAACACGCCATTGATCAGCCCTGCGATCATCATAATTTTGGCTGGCGTTTTGGTGTCGCCGCTGGCTCGTATTGCGCTGTTGCCTGCCATTGGGATAACCAGTAATGGGATGGCCAGATACCACACCCACATGTATTCCGATATCAGAGGCAATAACGCTGGCTTTGCCCCTAACTGAATAAACAGTGGTTCTAAGAAAATAATACCCAGCGTTGAAGCGCAGCCGACAAGCAGTAAGGCAAGCAGTAAGCCATGACAGGTAAAACGTGCCGCATTTTGCGCACTGCCTTGGCCAAGTAATCGGCCAATACACGTCGATAAGCCAATGCCAATGCCCATGGTGATGCAGTTGATGGCAAAGGTAACCGGAAAAGTAAAACTGACCGCCGCTAAGGCTTGGGTACCAAGCAACGAGATAAAGAAGGTGTCGACGAGGTTAAACATCAAGATCGCCACCATACCGAAGATGGTCGGTATGGTCATAGTGCGCAGAGTGTTTGCTATCGGGGCGGTTAAAAGCCCGTGCTTATCTTGCATGTAAAACGCCGATTGAAACGAAAAACGTAGGATAAATCAGAATGAATCAAATGTAGAGAGCGGATAAACAGATGCGGGATAGGGGGGCTTCTTTTTTCTTTTTCGCTACTCGTTCATTTGCATCTCGAATCTGCTCTTTCGATCACAATTTTTATCTTTTCCCCCTTGGGATCTTCCACATTGCCCCCAACATATTGAGTAACCTCATGCCAATCGTGGCAACTATCATATTAAATGGAAATTATCAGGAGATACGACCGATGAATATCCGTCCTCTACACGACCGAGTTATCGTTGAGCGCCAAGAAGTTGAATCTAAGTCTGCTGGTGGCATCGTTCTAACTGGTTCTGCCGCTGAAAAATCAACGCGCGGTATTATTCTAGCTGTTGGCAAAGGCCGCATTCTAGAAAACGGCTCAGTACAACCGTTGGACGTTAAAGTTGGCGACACCGTTATCTTTGCAGAAGGCTACGGCACTAAAACTGAAAAGATCGACGGCAAAGAAGTTCTGATCATGTCTGAAAACGACATCATGGCGATCGTTGAGTAATCTATTTTTTCATTTAACTCTCAGTAAAAGTTATCAGATCCAGTACTGGATGATTCATATCGTCATTCCAGAAATGAGGAACGAGTTATCTGGAATCTAAACAGAGTGCGATTTGAGTAGATTCTGAATCACGTTCGTCCCTCACTGTTCAGAATGACGCGATAACGCTGCTGAGACGCCCCGAAACAAAGAATTTGAAAGGAAATTAAGATGGCTGCAAAAGACGTTAAATTTGGTAACGACGCACGTATTAAAATGCTAGAAGGTGTAAACGTTCTGGCTGACGCAGTAAAAGTAACGCTGGGTCCTAAAGGCCGTAACGTTGTTCTAGACAAATCATTTGGCGCACCGACTATCACTAAAGATGGTGTTTCTGTTGCACGTGAAATTGAACTTGAAGACAAGTTCCAAAACATGGGTGCACAAATGGTGAAAGAAGTGGCTTCGCAAGCGAATGACGCGGCGGGCGACGGCACAACAACAGCAACCGTATTGGCTCAGTCTATTATCGCTGAAGGCCTAAAAGCGGTTGCTGCTGGCATGAACCCAATGGATCTTAAGCGCGGTATCGACAAAGCGGTTATCGCGGCGGTTGAAGAGCTGAAGAACCTTTCTGTGCCATGCTCAGACACGAAAGCGATTGCTCAAGTCGGTACTATCTCTGCGAACTCTGATTCGACAGTCGGTAACATCATTGCTGAAGCGATGGAAAAAGTAGGCCGTGATGGCGTAATCACGGTTGAAGAAGGTCAAGCTCTGCAAGACGAGCTAGACGTAGTGGAAGGTATGCAGTTTGACCGCGGTTACCTGTCTCCTTACTTCATCAACAACCAAGAAGCGGGTTCTGTTGATCTAGAAAGCCCATTCATTCTTCTTATCGACAAGAAAGTGTCGAACATCCGTGAACTGCTTCCGACTCTAGAAGCAGTAGCAAAAGCATCTCGTCCACTTCTTATCATCGCTGAAGATGTAGAAGGCGAAGCGCTGGCAACGCTAGTTGTGAACAACATGCGTGGCATCGTGAAAGTGGCAGCGGTTAAAGCGCCTGGCTTCGGTGACCGTCGTAAGTCTATGCTGCAAGATATCGCTATCCTAACGGGCGGTACGGTTATCTCTGAAGAGATCGGTCTAGACCTTGAGAAAGTAACGCTAGAAGACCTAGGTCAAGCTAAGCGCATTACTATCACTAAAGAGAACTCAACCATCATTGATGGCGCGGGCGAAGAAACAATGATCCAAGGTCGTGTTGCTCAAATCCGTCAACAAATCGAAGATGCAACGTCTGACTACGATAAAGAGAAACTTCAAGAACGTGTCGCTAAGCTAGCTGGCGGTGTTGCAGTCATCAAAGTTGGCGCAGCGACTGAAGTTGAGATGAAAGAGAAGAAAGACCGCGTTGAAGATGCACTTCACGCCACTCGCGCTGCCGTTGAAGAAGGTGTGGTTGCTGGTGGTGGTGTTGCACTTATCCGCGCGGCATCTAAAGTTGTTGGCCTTGAAGGTGACAACGAAGAGCAGAACGTCGGTATCCGTGTTGCACTGCGTGCAATGGAAGCGCCTATCCGTCAAATCACGAAGAACGCAGGCGATGAAGAGTCTGTTGTTGCTAATAACGTTCGTGCTGGCGAAGGTAACTACGGTTACAACGCGGCAACGGGCGAATACGGTGACATGATTGCTATGGGTATCCTAGATCCAACTAAGGTAACTCGATCTGCACTTCAGTTCGCAGCATCAGTTGCGGGTCTGATGATCACAACAGAAGCGATGATCACAGATAAGCCTCAAGATTCAGCGCCTGCAATGCCTGATATGGGTGGCATGGGCGGTATGGGTGGTATGGGCGGTATGATGTAATCATCCCTCTGACTTAATCCTATAAAGTCTGAAAAGCCCCGTAAACGTTGTGTTTACGGGGCTTTTGTTTGTTTTGAGTTTCTATAGTATTCAATGGAAGATCATAATTTCTAAGGTTCTTAAGGGATTAATGAGGGGAGAGTAGTTTTTGAAATCAAGTTGCCAGATGATACAGCCTTAAGATCTTATATTGGCTTATATGCTTAATCACGTTCGATAAGAGCGTGACATATTACGTAAGCGATGTTAAGTATAGAAAAGCTCACATCTTCTTTACCCAACAAAGCGAATACCTAATAATAAACATTCATCGAAGTTATGCAATTAAATGGCTGACTTGTGATGAAAATGATTATTAAATGACTCTCCCAAGCCTATAAATTCAAATAACCTCAAGGTGTTGCTCTTATGTGCAGCTGCCTCTGTTAAAGATGTGCTCTCAGAAATAAATACCGTGAAATAATATGGATATACATTTTTAAATATAGCAAGGATGAATAATATGCAACATATACACAATACGATTGTTTCATTACAACACAGTAGCCCCGCGCAAAAAGAGTTTTATCAAGCGGTAGAAGAAGTTCTATCTTCTCTTACACCGGTTATCGAAAGCAATCGTCAATATCAAGAACAAGCGATTATTCAAAGAATTGTAGAGCCTGAAAGGCAGATCATTTTTCGTGTACCTTGGGTTGATGATGCCGGAAACGTGCAAGTCAATAAAGGCTATCGCATAGAGTTTAACTCGGCATTAGGCCCATACAAAGGAGGGCTAAGGTTTCACCCATCAGTAAACGCCAGTGTCATCAAGTTCCTTGGGTTTGAGCAAATATTCAAAAACGCACTGACGGGATTACCTATTGGTGGCGGCAAAGGTGGCTCTAATTTTGATCCCAAAGACAAATCTGATGGTGAAATCATGCGTTTTTGTCAATCTTTTATGAACGAACTATATCGTCATATTGGCCCTGTTACTGATGTGCCAGCAGGTGACATCGGTGTCGGTGCTCGTGAAATTGGCTATATGTTTGGCCAATACAAGCGTTTAACCGGCCGTTACGAAGGTGTGTTTACTGGTAAAAGTTTACTCTGGGGTGGCTCTCTTGGGCGCAAAGAAGCGACTGGGTATGGCGCCGTTTACTTTGCCGAATACATGCTTAATGATCGTCAAGATACGCTGAAAGGTAAAAGGTGTCTGGTATCTGGTGCTGGTAACGTTGCGATTTACGCTATCGAAAAGCTTTATCATATTGGAGCACTTCCAGTAACTTGCAGTGATTCTCGCGGGACGATCTATCATGAGAGGGGCATCGATCTTGAGTTACTGAAAGAGCTTAAAGAAGTGAAGCGCTGCTCCTTAGAAGAGTACTTAAGTACTTATCCTGAAGCGGTCTACACTCCAGTCGATGATTATCCTCTTGATGGCCATGCAACATGGCGTTATCAAGCGGACGCTGCATTTCCGTGCGCAACACAAAATGAACTTACTTTAGCCGATGCGCAAGCGCTTATGAGTAACGGTTGTCGATTGATCTGTGAAGGTGCGAATATGCCAACCACTCAAGAAGCGGCGAATGCAATTGTTGATTCCAAAATTGCTTACGGTCCTGCTAAAGCGGCAAACGCAGGCGGTGTTGCGACCAGTCAACTTGAAATGGCGCAAAATGCCAGTATGCAAAACTGGACGTTTGAAAAGGTAGATTCTCACCTACAAGTCATAATGAAGAACATTTTCACCAGTGCGAATGAGACCAGTAAAGAGTTTGGACAACCTGGTAACTTGGTACTCGGTGCAAATATTGCGGGGTTTAGAAAAGTCGCTGATGCAATGATCGAGCAAGGCGTTGTTTAAAGATTCTACTCGTAGTAAAAAGTCAGTGTTTAGTCACTGACTTTGTTGTTTTTATACCTGACGACATGAAACCTCATCGAGTTGACCATAGCGTGTCATCTCGCGGGTTAGAATGTGTCGATCGTTAAATTTTGATTAATGTTGGCTATTAGAAAGATTCATCACCGTGCTCGAAACATTCTCTGCACCTTTATGGATCTCATCCATGACGGTCGAGACTTCGGTAATCTTGGCATTGCCTTCTTCCGTAATGGATGACATTTCGGTCATCATATTGGTCACCTCGTTGATGAGTTGCTGATTTTCTTCGACGACTTTGATTATTTCGTTTGTCGAGTCTGAAGTTCGAGACGCGAGTTGTCTTACTTCGTCAGCGACTACGGCAAAGCCTCTCCCGTATTCACCGGCTCTTGCGGCTTCGATGGCGGCATTGAGTGCCAATAAATTCGTTCTCGCTGCGATCTCTTGAATCGTCGCGACAATATTTTGAATGCTTTTCGAGCTGTCATTGAGTGAATGCACCTTTTGAGAGGTACTGGCCGCTTTTTGGGATACCGTTAAAGAGACCTCGACCGAATCGGCAAGCAGTTTCGATCCTTCCAGTGCTATTTGCGCGGTTTCTAGTGATGTTGAGTAGGCCACCTCTGAAGCTTCAGCAATCGCATGACTGCGTTCAATGCGATCCGTTATGTTGCTGGCAAGCTTGACGATTTTCACGACCTTGCCTGCTTCATTCATGATGGGGTTGTAGCTGGCCTCAATCCAGATGCTTGCTCCGTTAGAGTTGCGACGTTGAAAAAGCCCCGACTTTACCTGTCCTTTTTGCAATTCTTGCCAGAAGTGAGGGTGATTATTATAGAATTCCTCAAAACAGAACATGCGATGATGTTTACCTACCACCTGGTTTTCTCTGTAACCCAACGTATTTAAAAAGTTTGAGTTGGCGGTCAGTATTGTCCCTTCAGGATCAAATTCAATAATCGCTTGTGACTTGTCTAAGGCAGAAAACAACGCATCATTTTTTTTGTTTTGCTCGTTGATCTCAGTGATATCAGAAGCCAGTTTTGCTACGCCAGTGACACGACCATCTGAATTTTTGATCGGTAAATAGGTCGCTTCTAGAACAACCGTGTCACCTTGCTTATTTACTCTCTCGAACGTGCCTTCTTTTGAGACACCATTGGCAAGATCTCGCCAAAAGCTTTGATAAAGCGAAGAGCGAATATAGCTATCCGTACAGAGCATTTTGTGGTGCTGCCCTTTTACCTCATCTAATGAGTACCCGACCAGCGTTAAAAAGGGCGCACTGGCATCTTGGATGACGCCTTCAGGGGTAAACTCGATCCATGCAACATGCTTTTTTAAAGACTGATAAACATTGTCGGAATGGCTAGGTTTTATCTCTGGCTTTTGCTTCTTAGTAAAAAACACCACTGACCTTACTTAAATAGGAAATATACGAATCAAATGAAATTGATGCGATTATACACAGTTGCTATGAGTTTTGAATGACCATTTTCTAGCCGTTCTAAATGTATAATTCTGCAGGGTGTTCAAGGTAGGATAAATGCGCTTATTGATATATCAATGGGGGGGGGCTTACTTCGCACTCTATTTTAAACACTTTAATAACTTTTGCACTTCGCATAGAATCCCATTTTGACTTTTATTATGATGTTTATGTCGAATGTGAAGCGTTTACTCAATTTTTGCTATCTTACTATTCCCATATTTTTTGCTTCATTCATTGTTGCCGGATTAGCAAGCTATGGTCATGTTACTCCAACGACCCCTTTATTGATTGCTTCTATAGGCGCTTCAATCACAATTATCTTTGTGGTTCCTAGTAGTCCAATGGGTAAGACGTGGCCTTTAATCGGTGGGCATTTAGTTTCTGCATTGATAGGACTCGGTTTATCTGCGGTGTTTAATAACATCATAATATTGTTCACACTGACGATAACCTGCACCATTATGGTTATGATTGCATTGAAATGTGTTCATCCTCCAGGGGTTGCTACTGCGCTTATTCCTGTGTTGAGTCAGACATCGAACCCGGTTGATGTTTGTTTTTTGCTCGATCCGGTTTTGCTCAATGTTATTCCTTTAGCATTCTCTGGTATTGTTTATCGTAAATGGATGGCGAGTAAATCTTCAAAGACGCCTCAACATTCATCAAACTCCGTACTTTCTGCTCATGACAAATCATCGTTCTATTTTGATGAATTGCACGAAGTTCTGGAAAATAGAAATGATTGGTTGGATGTTGATGAAAGAACGATCGATGAGATTTTTAAACAAACTCATTTGCTCGCTTTAGAGCACAATAATCAAAAACTAACTTGTGAACACGTCATGACGAGTGAAATTTTAACTCTTGCCGAAAATGACTCTGTCTACGATGGACTCAAGATACTTCAGAAAACGAAGTTTAGTGCTATTCCAATCGTTAACATCGATCACAAAATTGTAGGTATCTTTTCTCTGGTCGATTTTTTACTCTATGTTGAACATAGAAAAATTAATTCTTTTGTTGGTTTATATCTTCTAGCGAAGAAAAGAACATCTAAGACCATTGGTCAATATATGAAAAGAAATCCAGTTTCAATGCACAAGGACCAACATATTGCACGTTTGATACCTTATTTAACTTCAGGCTTTCACCACATACCAATTATAAACGATAGTGAGCAGTTAATAGGGATGATCACACAGTCAGATCTGATCGAATTTTTGTATAACTTAAAACAAAAATAGGTAGAGGAGGGGGGATTAAACTCCCAGAAATTTTAGCCTTTCTGGGAGATGCTGGTGAAGTCCTGATAGCTAAAGCTAGATTACTGAATTGATATAGATATACAATATTGGCTCTGTTTTTATAACGAGGCTTAGAAATAAGACGACGAAGTGTGATGGAGTAAAATTTATTTTATAAGTTATTGGTTCTTTTTAATTCGTTTAATTAGCAACATCATTTTTCAGAATCGGTCTTGGTTTCCCTGCTAAATCTATAGCCACATAATTAAAATTTGCCGAACAAACTTGGAATCGCATATTAACATTATCTTCTTGAATCGGTTTGACCCAAACTTCCAAATCAATTGACATTGATGTTCTACCCGTTTTAACGCACTCACCATAACAGCAAACAACATCACCGACCTTTACTGGCTTTTTAAAAGTGATGCTTGATACTGAAACTGTTGCTATTCGTCCTCCTGATATTTCTTGAGCTAGAATTGCTCCAGCTAAATCTAGCTGTGACATTATCCATCCCCCAAAAATATCACCATTCGCATTAGTGTCTGCGGGCATTGAAAGAGTACGTAAAAGAAGCTGCCCTTTAGGCTTTTGTTTGGTATTTACTGAAGTACGCAAGATAGGTTCCTATACTAAATACAATATATTACTTTATTCTACCACACTCTTATATAATGTGAAAATATGGTAGAATTATTGACTATTTTTATCTTTTGTTATTAATTGTTTTCTCGTGTGAAATGTTTTTTATTTTATACTTCCTTTTTTCTCCAAAAATATACAATTCAAAATTATCGTTTTCGGATA
>NZ_JAPPTM010000041.1:0-24097 GCF_027587105.1 Vibrio sp. RW | reverse complement strand
CTTAACTTCAGGGTAACGCTCTAGAATTGTTTTGATAAATTGTTTTCCAAACGAACCTGTACCACCAGTAATTAAAACTGTTTTATTATTAAGCATTCTTCTATCCAATTAATATTTTATCTATCGTCAACCTCAGGCATTCAAAGCTGCTGAGACACTTTTTATTCATCTTGAGACAGCCCGTTGCAGGCTATCCCTATAAAACTTAGATTTTGCTTACTTTTTAAAAAACCGCCCTAATAGGCGGTTAGAGAGCAGTTTTTCTGCGGGTTGTAACACTTGTAATTTGCCACAAATTAAGATTCAGGCACGCTACCGCCCTTAGGTTTGGCTCCTAAAGGCAAGGTATTTACGGGGTGAATGCATCCCCCCCAGCTATCCGTGGCTGTTTTGCGCAGGGCATTCTAGCAAAGTAAGTGCATATAAACCAGTTTGAATTATAAACGAAGTGGTCGAACATCTCACCAGGCATTCACCCAGCGAAAGCATTGTACGTCTTGCAGAAACTGCGTCCCTATGTGGTACCGGTTTTCTTGTGCTGTATTACAGTAGCGCTTTTCTATATCAATGAAAATTTTACCGTTTCTATAAAGTGAGACAAAACTTTCATTATTGTTCACCGCCAACAATGCCTTAATTTCTGTACGTGTTAACCCTTGTGGGTAGTGGTTAACCAGCAAGTTTAAGAACTCGCCGATGCGCCCTTCTACTCGCGCGACCTCCTTTTCCAAAATGATGACCTTTTCTTCCGTTGTCAGCTTTTTTAGGTTGGTATCGTCCATGTGCCCTCTCCTAATTTTACCTTTGTCTCTTGACGTTTTTATGTCTGTGTTCGCGTTGGCTAATCTAAGCCTTTAAGTAATGTGAAATTCCGGTGCTCACTGCTCGGTGTCGGTACTCGCCGATTTGGATTGAATTAGGGCCTTGATACGTGCTTCAAACGGGTTGGTGGTGCTTTTGGCTTTGTAGTCCGCTAGGGCCTGAGAGACCGGTGTTGGTTGTTGCTGCTTATTTTCAATTTGGTCGCTTTGGAGCGAATGCGCGTGGTGGAGATCGGCTGTCGGTTTATTGGTGCCTGTTGGTTTAACCGCTCTTTTTTGTTTAACCGCATGGGCTTGCTTAGGGCCTTTGGTTTGCTGGAGGGCAGGCGTTAAGCCTCGCTTGATCTTCGCTTGGGCACTTCTTCTTAGCCAACCATTCACAAAGTGGCCGATATGCTCAAAGGGTTTGCGCTTGTCGGGGTTGATGTATAACCAAGCTTGCATGGCATGCAGTTCTTGCAGCACATCTAACTTCGGGTAAGTGCGTTTTAATATTTCGTAGAACTCATGATAAATCGGGGCACAGCCCTCTTCGGTGAGCAGATCAATCACGGCTTCTTTTTTGGCTTTCGGTGTGGAGGTCGCATGTTCTTCAGAGCCGTTGGGGGTATCCATAATATCAGCGTCGTCTACCATGCCGCTTTTCAAGCTGATACCTGTTTTATGTTCTTTATGAAAGATTATGTGTGCCGGGCGATCACTCTCCGTGTTGGATCCTGAGTCACCCTGGTGGGTGTCTGAATGGTCACCTTGGGGAAGGCTTGGGGTGAGTTCCGGTGGCTCGCTCTCGGCTTTATCGGAGCCCGAGCGGTCTAAATCGCTCTGTTCAATATGACAGCCGCTGGGTAGGCGTAATTGGTACAAGTTGCTGCGCTGACGGCCTTTTTTATCAAACCGCTTTATCCGCTTCACAAACCCTTGTTTTTCTAGCTCGTTAAGGTGCCGTTTCACGGTTCTTACTGACACTTCACAATATTGCGCTAAGTAATTTAAGGATGGAAAACAGACGCCACGCGCGTCGGCATTGTCGGCCAATTTTAATAACACCAACTTGCTTATCGGCGAGCCAGTTTTTAATGGGATGAAAGAGAGAATGAGGGAAACACACATGAATAACGCTCCTTGTTAATGGGTCTATCTACTTAAATCGTTCTCGCTATAAAAGCGGATAGACATGCATAACCATTGATGAAAAAGGCATTAACAACACTTTTTGCTGCTTTGGGGGCGAAGGTGACGCGAGATAAAAAGTAACAAAAAGTGTTTTTCCTATGTGTTCTCACTGATATGCAACAAGAACATTACTTAAGATGATAACCTTCGAAGCACCTCTCACTTTTCTGCGCTCCTCCTTTTTCGCGTTATTGCCACCAACCCCAATCAAAAGTCTTGAAGTACATTGCCCTCCCCATACAGCAATAAGGTGCTTAATGAAGGCGATAGTTTCTCTTTTTATTTCAGCGTACCAGCCGGGCATGGCGAGCATTGAATGCCGTTATTTTAAAAACCCGTGTTTTGAAGGCTTGCACTTTGAAAAAGCGTATTTCGAAGACTTGCTCTTGGAAGATCCCAGCTATGAGGATATTTGTTGGATGATCAGCCGAGCGCGGCGAAGCCAGCCTCTGGGTTATTGCGTGATGTATCTACGTTATGTCCGTCACCACGCCGGTTATGCAAAAACCGTAGCCGCGAGTTTGCGACAACACATCGCATTACACCCTGATTTAAAAGAATCGTTATCAACGTTTTTAGCCACCTGGTTACAACAACAAGAGGATTTATTTTGTCAAACACTCCACCAGCAACTGATCGAGTTCCACACCAGCCGTTAGCCGCGTCTGTTTTGCAAGAGCAAGATGATTCGCAAGAGCAGGCTTATTCCGAAAAACAAGCGGGCGAGGTGGAGTTCATCCCTTCGTTAGATCCTTGTTTGCCTTCAGCCTCCTATTCTTTCAGCCTGGTTTCGGTGTTACTCCGCTTACCTCATTGCCCACCCTACTCTTTTATTACTGTGCATTGCAGCGCCACACCGCCGGAGCAAGATGTTCACGTCGCCGATATTCGCCGATGGCATAAAAAGAGAGGCTGGCGCGATGTGGGGTATCACTTTGTGATTCGTCGCAATGGGGATGTCGAACTGGGTAGGCCACTGTCGCAAACCGGCGCGCATGTGAAAGGACACAACAAGGGCAATATTGGCGTTTGCATGGTCGGTGGTTGTAATTCCGAACTGCAACCAGAAGATAACTTCACGCTTGCACAGCGTAAGGCACTGTTTGGTTTGGTGGCGGCCTTGCAAGAGCAGTTCTTGATTTCAGATGAGAATGTGAAGGGGCATAAAGATTGGGGGGTGAATAAGGCGTGTCCGGTGGTGAGGCTAAGGGAGTAAGAGCCGATGCGGGATTCGAGTAACCAAGATACGGAAAGCTTAAGAGCAGATTCCAGATACTTCGCCCCTCAGTTCTGGAATGACTAAATGACGAAATGGCGGAATGGCGGAATGGCGGAATGGCGGAATGACGGAGTCGCGAGTGGCGAGCGGTGAATAACGAGTAGCAAATAGCGAAGGGTTTTGGAGTGTGACGTTACTTAAGTCGTCATTCTGAACAGCGAGGCACGAGCGTGATTCAGAATCTAGCTTTTGGTGATAACGCGTTAGGAGCTGAAGAGAATTCGGGTTACGAGTGAACAATATGCGAAAAGCTTGAAGAGCAGAAAGAGCAGATTCCAGATACTTCGTTCCTCAGTTCTGGAATGACGGAGTGGCGAGTGGTGCGAGTGGTGAATAGCGAAGGGTTTTGGAGTGTTGACGTTACTTAAGTCGTCATTCTGAACAGTGAGGCACGAGCGTGATTCAGAATCTAGCTTTTGGTGATAACGCGTTAGGAGCTGAAGAGAATTCGGGTTACGAGTGAACGATATGCGAAAAGCTTGAAGAGCAGAAAGAGCAGATTCCAGATACTTCGTTCCTCAGTTCTGGAATGACGAAATGATTAAGTAACAAAATGGCGGAATGACGGAAGAACTAGAAAGGCGGAATATAACCAATCCACGAACCAAGGAGCAGCATGACATTGTTCGGGCGAATATTTGGGAGCCAGTCTTCCATTAACAAAGGGTTAGATGCACTCACCAACACAGGAGATGCGATGTTTTTTACTGATGAAGAAAAAGCGAAGCACAAACTGGCACTGCTTAAAGCCTATGAGCCTTTTAAGTTAGTGCAGCGCTACATTGTGTTGTTGTTCACCATTCCTTATGTGGCACTGCATGTGATGGTGATTTTGGGTTGTATGCACGGCTACGATTGGAAACCCTTGGGGGAAATGACCAATGAAGCCTTTGGCTATCCGGTATTAGCGGCGATTGGTTTGTATTTAACAGGGGGCGTAGTTAAGAAGTAGTTAAGAAGTAGTTAAGAAATAGAAAGCAGATGCGAGTAACGGGTAAACAGGGTTCAAAGCGCTGAAAGAGCAGATGCGGGGAGCGAGTAAACGGGATGCGAAGCGCGGTGCTTTTCGTATCTCGCCACTCGCATCTCGTTACTGCTCTTTATTTTTTGTCGCTCGTTTACTCATCACTTCTCACATTCATGCTCACCTTGGTTAAAAACACGCAAGCAAAAACATGAAGTTCGTTCTAATTAAATGAAACTAATATGCTGTATTAAATGATCTTTTTTGTTAATAACAATCTCTATCACAGAAATTAATTTTGAAGCACATACAATGCGTGCACTTTCGAATGATGATCAACTTTGTTCGTTCGAGCATTTATTGTACGTTTTAAGCCCAATTTTTATGAGGTTTCTATGTTTGGAATATTCAAACCTATGGCGCATATCGATCGCTTATCAGCCGATAAGGTTGATGGCACCTATGCGCGATTACGCTGGCAGCTTTTTCTCGGCATCTTCGTTGGTTACGCGGGTTACTATTTAGTCCGCAAAAACTTTAGTTTGGCGATGCCCTATCTTATTGAGCAGGGGTTCAGCCGAGGAGAGCTAGGGGTAGCGTTGGCGGCCGTCTCTATCGCTTACGGTTTATCAAAATTTTTAATGGGCAGCGTGTCTGATCGCTCCAATCCTCGTTATTTCCTCAGTGGCGGCTTGTTAATGTCGGCACTGGTGATGTTCTGCTTTGGCTTTATGCCATGGGCAACCGGCAGCATTACCGCGATGTTTATCCTGCTGTTTTTGAATGGTTGGTTTCAAGGTATGGGCTGGCCAGCTTGTGGGCGAACGATGGTTCACTGGTGGTCACGCAAAGAACGTGGCGAGATAGTGTCGGTGTGGAATGTCGCTCATAACGTTGGCGGCGGATTGATTGGTCCAATGTTTTTATTGGGGCTTTGGGCTTTCAACGATGACTGGCGCACCGCTTTTTATGTTCCTGCATTTTTTGCCACTCTCGTCGCTGTTTTTGTTTGGTTTACGGTAAGAGATACCCCTCAATCTTGTGGCCTACCACCGATTGAAGAACACAAAAACGATTACCCAGACGACTACAATACATCCCATGAGACAGAAATGACGGCGAAGGAAATTTTCTTTAAGTATGTCTTTTCTAATAAGTTGTTGTGGTCTATCGCGATCGCAAATGCGTTTGTTTACCTTATCCGTTATGGTGTACTCGATTGGGCGCCGGTTTACTTAAAAGAAGCGAAAGACTTCTCGGTGGACAAATCGTCTTGGGCTTACTTCTTGTATGAGTGGGCCGGTATTCCGGGCACCTTATTATGTGGTTGGATTTCAGATAAGCTGTTTAAAGGCCGCCGAGCACCAGCTGGGATTCTCTTTATGGTTTTGGTCACCGTCGCCGTATTGGTGTACTGGCTAAACCCAGCCGGTAACCCAACGGTTGATATGCTGGCACTGATTGCGATTGGTTTCCTTATTTACGGCCCTGTGATGCTGATCGGTTTGTATGCACTCGAACTGGCACCGAAAAAAGCCGCGGGCACGGCGGCAGGCCTCACCGGGTTATTTGGTTACTTAGGCGGTGCGGTTGCTGCCAATGCGGTACTTGGCTTTATGGTGGATCACTACGGCTGGGATGGTGGTTTCATTATTTTGGTCGGTGCTTGTGTTGCTTCAATCATTTGTCTGCTTTACGCCTTCTTGGGTGAGCGTGCACACCACAAACAAAAAGATCTCGAACGAGAGAAAGAAGCGTTAGCTTAATTGAAAGTTAACTGAATAAATCAATACACCACAGAGGCAGGCGAACCCTGCCTTTGTGCTATCAAAGGAAAACATAATGAAAACAACGTCACTGTCTCTGACTTTTTTAGCACTCAGCTTATCGGCCAATGCGTTCGCCGATCCTCTAGTGATTGCGCATCGCGGCGCATCCGGCTATTTGCCCGAGCACACTCTGCCCGCTAAATCGCTCGCCTATGCCATGAAACCCGACTATATCGAACAAGATGTCGTGATGACCAAAGACGACCAATTGGTGGTATTGCATGATCACTACTTAGATAGAGTCACCGATGTCGCAGAGCGTTTTCCAACACGAGCACGTGCTGATGGCCGCTACTATGCGATTGATTTTACGCTGGCCGAGATCAAATCACTCACCGTGACCGAAGGTTTCAATATTGATAAGCAAGGGAATAAAGTCGCCGGTTTTCCTGAACGCTTCCCAATGTGGCAGTCTGATTTTCGCGTCGCGACTTTTGCTGAAGAGATTGAGCTAATCCAAGGCCTGAATAAAACATTAGGTTATGACGTGGGTATCTACCCTGAGATTAAAGCACCTTGGTTCCACCGCCATGAAGGGAAAGATATTTCAAAAGCGGTACTGATGACTTTGAAGCAATATGGTTACCTATCAAAAGACGACAAGGTGTATCTACAGAGTTTTGATACCAATGAACTGCAACGCATTAACAATGAACTCATGCCAGCCATGCAGATGGATCTGAAACTCGTGCAGTTGATGGCCTACACAGACTGGAATGAAACCATGACTTATCAAGGCGACAAAGCGACGCCGTACAATTATGATTGGATGTTCGAAGACGAAGGAATGGAGAAGGTTGCAAGCTACGCAGACGGGATTGGTCCTTGGAAACCAATGCTGGTTGATGATGCATCCACCAAAAGCAATATTATGATTAAGCCGTTGATGAAGTCGGCTAAAGACGCCGGATTAGAAGTGCACCCTTATACTTTCCGCGCCGATCCGGGAAGAATTCCGGCTTATGCAGATAACTTTGATGGCATGCTGGATGTTTTTTACAATCAAGTCAAAGTCGATGGTTTGTTTACCGATTTTCCAGACAAAGCGGTCGATTTTCTTAACCGTTAAGCCGTTAAGAAAGCAAACAGCAAACAGCAAACAGCAAACAGCAAGAAATCAAGCAAGCAGAAAAAGAGTAAGAACGAAAAACTAAGAGTGAGAACGAGATACGAAGAGTGGGAAAAGCAGAGGTAAAGCGCTCAATTCCAGAGACTTCGTTTCTCACTTCTCACTTCTCACTTCTCAATAACAGAATGGCAGAATGGCAGAATGGCAGAATGGCAGAATGGCAGAATGGCAGAATGGCAGAATGACGGGGGTGTGGTGACACACCCCGTCTTTGATGTTATTTTTTATCGCTCGAATAAGTGTAGTTATAGTAACCGTAGCCGTATGAGCTTGATGCTTTCTTCTCGATGGCGTTAAAGATAACGCCTTTCACTTCAATACCCGATTGTTCGAAGCGGTTACGAGCAACATCAATCTCTTTAACGGTGTTCTGAGCATAACGCGCCACCATTAATGTGGTACCCGCAAAGGCACCAACAATACTTGGATCGGTGACCGCGAGTACAGGCGGGGTATCGACAATCACCAAGTCATACTCTTTGGACGCCCACTCCATCAACTCTGCAAAGCGTGGGTGCATTAACAATTCAGATGGGTTAGGTGGCACTTGGCCGCGCGTAAGAATATCGAGATTCTCTACCGGTGTTGCTTTGATTGATTGAGCAAAGTCTTGCTTGCTGCTTAATACATCCGAAAGACCATTATCCCAATTCACACCAAAGCTTTGTTGTAAGTAACCTTTACGCATATCGGCATCAATCAGCAGCACCTTTTGACCTGTTTTCGCAGCAACCGCAGCAAAGTTGGTTGAGATAAACGACTTACCAATGCTTGGCGCTGGGCCAGAAATCATCAGGATGTTATTTTTCGCTTCCAGCATCGCAAAGTGCAAACTGGTTCTTAAGCCACGCAGTGCTTCAACAGAAAGATCCGCAGGGTTCGATTCAGCAAGCAGGGCTTGAGTCCCTTTCGTTTGCTGTTTCTTCGATTTAAAACGGTTGGTTAGCTCAACTTGTAAATCAGATTTAGGTACGGCCGCGTACACAGGTAAACCAATTTCTTCAATTTGGTCTGGGCTTTCAACACCACGGTGAAAGGCCGCTTTTACTAACACAAACGCCACACTTAACATGCCACCAAGAAGCGTCGCTAGCACCACAATCAACGGTTTCTTTGGTTTTACCGCACGAGAATACGCTTGGGCATCATCTAAGATACGAACGTTACCCACAGTGCCGGCTTTAATAATGCTCAGCTCTTGAACTTTATTAAGTAGCTGGATGTAGATCTGTTGGTTCACTTCAACATCACGTGTCATACGCAGTACTTCACGTTGTGTTTTTGGTAGTTTTTGTACTTGCTTGTTGAGGCGTTCTTTTTCACCCAATAACGTTTTACGCTTATCAAGCAGCGATTTATAAGCCGGGTGATCTTTAGTGAAGCGTTGGCTGATTTCACTCTCTTTAAACGTCAACTCATTCAATTGCGCTTCAAGCTCGACCATTACTTTCAAGGTTGACTGTGCTTCTAAACCTAAATCGATCGAGTCATTGGCTTGGCGATAATTGTTGAGTACGTCTTCATAGCCGGTCAATTCAGATTTAATACCCGGAAGGTGGCTTTCTAAGAAAGCGAGGCTTTTCTCTGCTTCCGCGGAATTACGCTTCACGTTTTGTAAGAAATAGATCTGGCTAATATGGTTGAGTATTTCAGAGATCTTCTGCTTGTCTTCACCTTCAAAGCTTAGCTTCAAAATACCGGTTTGCTTGCCTTGCTCAGAGAGAGACAGCGAAGATTTTAACCATTCGATGGCTTCTAATCGGCTACGTTTACCAATAGCAAACTCAAAGCCGTTACTTGATTCAAAATCTGCCACAAACAAGCTGTAGCCGTCAGCCGTTGCTGGCTCACCGATTTTACCGGTTAAGATAACGCGCTCATCATCACGCACCAGTTGATAAGTACCTTGTTCGGCATCAACAATCTGAATCGTGTGAGCATAATCGCTTGCATAGCTTGGCAAGGTAAAACGGCTCACCGCAATGTGGTTAATGTCGCCAGTTAAACGTGCGAAGCCTTTGCCGACAATGGGTGCATAAATAGGTGAAGTCACGGTGGTTAAATTAAATTTATCGACCGTTTCGCCCAAGATCATACGCGATTTAATGATCTCAACTTCCGTCGTGGCAGAGGATTCCTGAGAGAACAACTCGCCCATGTCACCGACCATCGATGAGATACCGCCAGAGCTCTTCTCTTCAATTTGAATAAGAGCATCCGCTTTGTAGATCGGGGTTGAAAGTAGGGCAAATGCGATACCAAACACAGCAAAAGCAAATGTGGTAACCATGATTAACCATTTAGCATCCAACAGAATGCCAAGCAGTTTCCCTAAATCTATCTCATCAGAGTTATTAGTATGTGCTTGCTGAGATGGTTGTGTTGTCATCAGATTGCTACTTCCTAAACTAGTACTTTAAGAGAATGTAAATACGGTTTACGTACCCTTTTCTCTTATGTGATTCTATTAATGGCGATGTGTAAGCTAACTCGATTTCTTTTAGCTTTAATTACAGCTTTTTCGCCCAAGCGTGTGCCGCTTCGTCAATAAGCTTATAAGCATGTTCAAATGCTTCACGGCTTTGACGGTGCGGATCGGGAATGTCTTGTTGACCAATCCACTGACCAAACAGCATGGTTTTGCCTCTTGCCTCTGGCGATATTTGAGTCAGCGCCTCCAAATGGCCCTTCTCCATCACCAAGATCAAATCATACTGAGCACAAAGCTGCGGCGTGACTTGTTGAGACTGATGATTATCAACATCGATACCATGTTCAGCGGCAATTAAAATTGCGGTGTCGTCTGCTGGCTTACCGATTAAACGACTTTTTTCGGCAGCAATACCTGCAGAGGCCACTTCTTTGTTGGGAAGCAATTGTTGAAGAACGCGTTCTCCCGTCGGTGAACGACAAATATTGCCGACGCACACCACTAAAATTTTATCAAACATAACTGACTTCTAACTATAATGTGCTTATTAAACTGAATACTCTTGCAAACCGAATGTGCTTACAGACCGAATGCGCTTACAAACCAAGGCATTTATAAACCAAGGCATTTACAAACCAAAGGCACTTGTACTTTCAGCATCATTGACGTTTAAACATAAAAAATCAGGTTACACACCAAATGTAACCTGATGATTAAACAGGGCTTATTGCTAACCAGGGCATACTACCAATTACGAACGCGCAACATACCTTCGGTTAGTTCGTTGAAGCCCGAAATGGTTGGTACAAGCTGACCAATCACACGGTTCCAACGGCTGATTGGCGCGGCGGTGACATAAACAATATCGTAAGGTTTTAAGTCAAACTCGGTGCCTATGACCAGTGCCGATGCATCTTCCATATTAAGTTGGTAGATATCCGCCATGCGTTGTGATTTGTCATCCGAGGTTCGAATCACAAATACACCAGTGGCATCGGCGGTCAGTTGGTTGATCCCACCGACGGTGCTAAGGGCTTCCGTTAGGCTCATGCCGACACGGTCGATCTTCAACAGTTGAGGATCATTCACTTCGCCCATCACGAATACTTTTTGATTGTCATTACGCGGCACGTGAACAATATCACCCGCTTGCAGTAAGCGGTTTTGTGTTAAATCACCACGTTGCATTAAACCATAAAGCGAGAGGCTTTCTTCTACGCCATTACGCGTTAATGACACATTACGCCAGTCGGCATTTTCAGATAAACCGCCAGAACGGTTCACGGCATCCAGTAAGGTCAAAGGGATATTGGTGATGGCTTGTTGGCCAGGCTTTGCTATCTCGCCTGTGACATACGCTTTTTTAGAGCGAAACGCCGCCACGTTAACATCGACTTGTGGGCTCTCGATATACTTTGCTAAACGAGCAGCAATATCAGCACGAACTTCGCGCACGGTTTTGCCGACAACTTCAACCGTCCCAATGTACGGGTAGAAGATGGTGCCATCGGCATGAACCCAGTTGCCCGCTTCCGTACTGCTACGGTAAGAACCAGCAGGAATGGTCAGTTCAGGGTGATCCCAAATAGTGATGTTTAAGATATCACCGACCCCTACTTGATATTCATACTTTGCAATATCAACATCTAATGTCGGGTTAGCCTGGGAAACCGATAACGATTCATTTCGGTAACTCGATACTGACTGAGCCGTCAATGGGTAAAGGTTAACCACATCAGAAATATCAGATTCTTGCTGTTCCTCTGAAGGCTGAATCACATTCTTGTTGCCAGTAGAAAGGTGAGTTCCTGGAGTCGTACACCCTGCCAATAATGCAGGAAGGAGCGCTAGAAGGAGACGATTTTTATTAATCTTCATGTTAACCAAGTCATAGAAACGGAATGTGTTTTGACGCCCCTAAGGACATCCAAAGAATAGAAGGCAAATGATTTTATCAGTTACACAGCGATGAATCGGAGAGACGCGAAGAATTAACACGATCTTACTCCCATTTATAGTCAGAAAATGAGAACGCTACCGCCCTTTGATATTTCGCGACATCACACTGCGTCATCTATTTGCCCAAGGCATTTCAATTTGCCACCAAGGGATTTCAATTTGTTACCAAAGCATTCAAACCTGCCCACTTCAAACCTGCCCACCAAGGCATTTAAAATGGAATGGATTTGCCAATTTAAACATAAAAAAAAGAGCAGGTACAAACGCTCAGTTTAATTCGTAAGCATTATCCACAATCTGTGCTTAATATCAACCTAGTTGAATGGTTTAGCGCTAGGAAGAACAGGTGAGGAATACCAATAAACGAGAGACGAGAGACGAGTAAGCGAAAAAAAGCCAAAGAACGAACACTTTTTGTGCCCGCTCTTCGCTTCTTATTTTACTCAAACTTATTTAACGGCTTCTAAATATTTTAGATAAGCATTACGCAAGCGTTGTCGGTTTTCTTGGTAATAGCTGGCACCGATTCGGTTACGGTTGAAATACTGTCTTTCAATATTGTGCTGTAACCCAGTATCGACACCTAAGCCTTCACCCAATTGGTTATGACTTTTACCCACTCGAGTTTGAAGCGCATAAACAAATTGGTCGATACCACGCAACTGAACGTAGTCAGGGCTCATATCACGCCATGGTGTTAAAGGGATCGCGATAGAAAGAGTGACAAAGTCTTCGGCTTCATTATTTCCTACCGCTTTTGTGGTCTGGTATGAAGCATCAACCCTTACGTCTCCCAACCAATGACTGCTGGTCACTCGAACCCCTTCGTCACCTTTCCAAAATTGACCAGCTTGCACTTTCCCTTGCCAATTCCAATCAGGCCTTGCGTAGGTGTAGTGGCCAATGATTGGCGTCGCATCTACGATAGCGTCTCCTTTCGCATCAAATTTATCTTGAGCAGAAAAGTTGGCGTATTCAGAACCAAGAATATGTCGCCCGCTATTGCTGGCATACTGAGTTTCGTTCAAGAAGCCCAAGAAGTTGCCGTACACTTGGCCGAA
Source organism: Vibrio sp. RW (assembly GCF_027587105.1). NCBI lineage: Bacteria > Pseudomonadati > Pseudomonadota > Gammaproteobacteria > Vibrionales > Vibrionaceae > Vibrio > Vibrio sp. RW. Next base: position 11,451 of record NZ_JAPPTM010000041.1, on the reverse strand, counting down.
TGAGAATTGAGTAGTGAGGTTATAAGGCAACTGAAATGCTTGATGAAAAAGAACCCTATCGACTTCATTTTCAAAGGCATCATCGGCCCAGATTCTGCCTTCTTCAAAGTCATCACTGTCCGCCAATGGCATTAAGTGTCTCACATCCAACGCGGCGCCTTTCCACAGGGGTGTATATAGGTTCGTTGAGAGCGCTAATGAGTAGTCAAATACACCGTATTCTGTCGCTGTATTGTGATACAAAGCAGGCGAAACGATAACTTGTGTGCGCCCAAAACCGGAACGAGCGACCTCTTTATCAAACTTCGCCTTGGCATATCTCTTTTTCACATCTGAGGTGCGAACAATCAGGTTTCTGCAAGGTTCACCCGTTTTCACAAATTCTCGATAACATGGGGCACTGGTGATCACTTCCATCATTGGAATGTCATTAACCAAGTTAAACAGGCGAATATTCTGCTGCTGATAATTTTTAACCCCAAGATCTTGAAGCATGCCTTCTCCCACGTAGGAAGAGATGATCCCCAAAGCCACGCCAACCCCATCAACTTGGTTACGATTGTAACGTCTGTTTTCCAGAGCAACATTTAAACCAAGATCATCCGCAGAAATTCTCACATTAAGAAAGCCTTCATCAACTAGGACTTTCTTAAGTTGCACAACACCAGAAAATTCATGGTGCGCTTGTTCTATTGAGATCTTGTCTTCCAGAGTTAACTCATTAACTCGGCGAGATTCAGAGAAGCCCATTAACGGAGCAGATGCCGCCACAGACCAAATATCGATATCGGCAGCGCCACTGGTGTAAAACTGGTATTGAAAAGAGAGTTGTGTATCGAGCGGCAAGTAGTTTTCTGGTGTAAACACCTTTAAACCAGCGTTAAATTGAGCAGAGTCGTGCTCAGCAATCAACTGAACAAAATCCAATGGCTGGTACTCTAAACTGGCGAAAGGCCCATTCAACACGCCATGGCTAATATCCGATTTACCGAAACCCGCACTAAACCGAGCCGGCACAAAGTCAGGCACATAGTCGGCGACCGCATAATAAGTTTTAAAATTATTTGCCGCCCCACCTAAATCTTGAGCACCGAAGGCAACATCGAACCCCGTCCAATCTTTAATAAAAGGGAGTTGATATTTAAAGGAAGCCGATAAATCACGAATGCCGTTACCACAGTTAGGATCGTAGTTCGGTACATTTGAGTAAAGGTGACAATCATAAGTTTTGGTGACAATTCTACCCGCTGCCTCCAACCCATCGAATAAGCCAACGCTAAACAATATGTTGTCTAAGTCGCTGGTTTTCCCCCGGTATGGCACACCTTGGCCATAGAGGTAAGAGATATCTCCAGTGTCCATTACCTGAGCATTGGGAACGATAATCGCACCGGTATAACTTTGAGACGACATCAGGTTATCGACAGCATAAACATTAGAAGAGATGGCTAATGCGCTAATAGATGCCACGAGAGATACGTTTTTAGAATGACTGAGTATTTTCATTAGGATGCAATAGGTTATAACCGTATTTTACAGTGACTATATTGGATAGTAACTATGTTTAATAATGACAGCGTTTGATAATGACAGCGTGTAAAAAAGGCACCGAGTGGTGCCTTTTATCATTGGTGCTTAAATTAGCCGCCAGTACCACCGCCGTTACCGCCACCGCCAGTACCACCAGTGCCACCAGTGCCGCCAGTACCGCCAGTAGGTGGGTTAGTACCTTCACCTGGATCAGGAACAGGCTCAGCTTCTTTTTCCGGTGGAAGAACTACAGTTTCAGTCGGATCAGCAACTACTTTTTTAACTAACGTTGGGTCTTCAGTTAGATCCAAGTAAATTGTCTTACCACTCGGTGCTTTAGGGTATTCTGGGTAGTCATTAAAAACTTTTCCTGCAATTTTTTCTGCTGCCGCTGACAAATCAGTTGCTGATGCATTCGGGCTAACCACTAGTACATCTGACAATACCGCGTTAGTCGCTAAAACTTGGCTCTTTTCAGTCGCTGGAAGACCATTAATAATTTCTTCAGTACGACGCAGGAAGTCAGCAACATTCTTAGCACGGCCATTGTTTATTAAGTAGCCCAAGCCAAGATCGTTAAGAATCTGTTCACCTACAGTGTCATTGTAAGGTTGGCCATCTAGCTCTTTCTCAATCAGTGTTGAGATTGGAGAAGATGTCACAAGGTCATCGAGATTAGCTAAGCCTTTAGGGAACTTGTAGCTCACCTTACTCATGTCTTTGCCGTTAGATACATCTTTGGCACCTGGCGTTGCGTTATAGGAAAACGAACAAGTTTCAGGCTTATTAAAAACGGTAAGCTCAGTAACTTCAGAAACACCATAAAAGTTAGTTGCTTCTAAAATGCCCGTTGTGCCATCGTCACAACTGAATGTTCCTTTCATACCCATAACTGCAGGGTCGAATGCCATAATATTACGATATGGTTCAACAGGAGGAGTGCTATTGTCATTATCGCTACCACAGCCCCCTAAAATTGCACCAACGACTGATAACGCTAAAATTTTATATTTCACAATTGATCCCTACAAATAATTAAAAGTAATGAGACAAAGCAACATTAAATGAATCGATATTTACACCACCAACATCCTGGTATACTTGGTATTCTAGGCCAATTTTCATTGCTGATGTCATGGAGTATTCAGTACCAAAAGCAATGGTTGGAGCAACGCCTGAATCATCAGACTCAACACCCTTACCATTTGCATTCCAATCATAAACAGCAAAGCCGCCTTTGGCATACACAGCCAAACTATCGTTTACATTGCCTGAGGCTTTTAGCACGACATCAAAACTGCTCGCGTCGTAGCTGCCACCGGCAATGTCTTTAAGATCATATTCACCAAGGTAGCTATAACCACCTTCTATGGCTAATGAATCAACAATCTGATAACCGACAAACAAACCGTAAGAGGTGTCTGAATCATCAATCGCCGTTCTGCTTTCTACTAAAGGGGAAAACTTATCGGCAGAGACACTACCAACTTTAGCGCCTACGTATAAATTCTCAGCTCCCATTGCTGTTGCTGATAGCAACAACAAAGGTGAAACTTTAACTAACCACTGCATTTTCATATAATTATATCTTCCATATTTCAAACTGAATTGATGCCGATTTTCCTAGCAAATCTGCGTGGTAGTCTAATCAGTTCTTGTACCACGACCCAAAAAATCAGGCAGTCATACGTACTTTCCGACCCCAAACAACTGACGTATTTAAGCAACATCGGTGATACCACCACTCAATGTTGCACTATTCATTAGCGCTAGGTTTGTCTATGTTTAATTGAGCTTAAAGAACTTAAGAGTCACTTGCTTAGTACACCATAAGCCAATCACAAGTACTCCTTTTTGCTCTCAACTCCGAGAGTGGAACTCTTAGATCACAGACGTAAGAAGAAAGCCTCTTTGACTGCGATAGCCAAACCACCTGCTTAGGCCTTCCTTACCTACCGACTGACTTGCTGATAGGTTTTGCAAAAAGGAATAACTCAGCTTAAACAACTGATTGAACACATGATAGATAATAACAACTATCAAGTAAATGTATAATTAATAAACGCACCACAACGGTTCAAAAACTTCATAAAGCTAACATTATGAGTCGATAAGGACATCGTTCAGCTCTATCGCTTTATATTCAACTCTATGACTCTGTATGCAACGCTATCACTTATATAAGGCTACACCCGATCACCGGAGCCTTTGCCTAGTACCGTTTGAATGATGTATTGGAAGTAAAGCTTAGTCGTTAGAGTGTTTAGCATGCGCTGATCCCATTCTGCCAATGTGCTCGGTGTCGACATATCGATATCATTGATCTGAGCTAGACCAGTAACACCAGGCCTTACCGCCAATACACCTCTTAATTCTCTCTCATCGATCAATTCTTGCTGATTAAATAAGCAGGGTCTTGGACCGACCAAACTCATTTCACCTTTCAGGACGTTATAGAGTTGAGGTAGTTCATCAAGCTTGGTTTTGCGTAGGAAGCCACCAAGCTTAGTCACAGAACTCGCTCCAACTAAGTGCGTCGCAACAGACTTTGTTTCCACTGGCATAGTGCGGAATTTAACCAAAGTGAATGGTTTTTTATTACGCCCGACTCGTGTCTGAAAAAAGATGGGGGAACCTGTGTCAAAATAACCAAGAATACAAATGACAAGAAAAACAGGCCAAAGGAACAACAGGCCAAAGAAAGCAAAAATAAAATCTAATATACGAATCAACTTAAAACCCTTTCTAAAAAATCACACAAATTCTGAATCACGTCCGAGCCTCACTGTCTAAAATAACACCCCTCTCTCAGATACACTGCGCAGCCAACCAAAAACGCCCCTCTGATACAACGCACAATATCAACACCATTCCCCAAATAACGCAGGACCAAACCTCGCCGTTCCGCCATTCTGTTACTTAAGAAGTGAGATCCGAGTTATTTGGAATCTAGATACGCTTGCACTGTGTTTTTTATCCCTTGCTCAAAAGTAACAGGAGGAGTCCAACCCAAAATCTCTTGTGTGGTTCGTGTCTCTACCTGGAGGCTGCCACATACTCTTTGTGCTATGTGCTGTTTCTTTAAAACTGAGGCTCCAATTTGTATCCAAGACATTGGAATGGGGATAAGCCGAGGGGTTTTGTCCATGGATTGAGCGATAGTCCGTATTAATTGAGTCGTGGAGACATCATGGTAATCAGAAGCCAAGAAGGTATAGCCCGGAGCCGCAGGATGTTCACAACAGGTTAGTATCAAATCGGATAAATTATCCAGATAAACCAAACTTCTTTTATTATTGATAGAGCCGAAAGGAAGCGGGATGCCTTTGTCTGTCAATCGCATCATAGATAAGAAATTCGCTTTTACGCCAGGCCCATAAACCAATGGTGGCCTGATGATAACGACCTCTAACCCAGTATCTTTGGCAAGTTGCGCTAACTCAATCTCGGCTTCATATTTACTCAAGCCATATGGGTCTTGCGGGATGCTATTTAAATCAGGCTTAAAGGGTGAGTTTGGCTCACTACATTCACCGTTAACTTTAATCGAGCTTACAAAAACGAATCGTTTCACGCCGGCATCGGCCGCTTGCGCTGCTAAAGTGACTGTACCCTGAGTGTTTGTTTCTCGATAAGCCGTTAAAGCATCTTGTTCATTCTCATTCATTTGATGCACACGCGCAGCACAATGAACAACACAGTCCACACCGTCAAAAGCACCAGACCAATCCGTACTCGAGTCAATAGAAGAAACCACAAAGCTATTAACAACCAAGCTATTAGGCTGTGTTTGAGCAGTTTTACGCACCACAGGCGCGACTTTCCATCCACGCTCTTCTGACAACTCAACAACTCGAGCCCCCACAAAGCCAGTGCTGCCAGTAACTAATATTTTCATAATACAAAGGGCCTAAAAATCGGACAAATAATAAACAATATTAACAGTAAAACAACTGAGGCCCACAGAACCATCAATTACAACTAGCTTACCGCACCCAAGAACATTAAAATATTATCGAATTAAAATATTCCTCTGCAATCATCAAGAAAAATAGAACACACCAAGGATCACAATGCTCACGCCAATACGTCTTATTCTCAACACAAAGCGAAAAAACAAACGCTTGATCAGTATTGGCTATGACATTTTTGCCATCACTTTATCTATTTATTTGGCGACAGCGTTACGGCTAAGCACATATACATTCAACTTGAGCTTTGATGAGTGGGTAACACTCGTTATTACCATTTCGGTGACCATATTCAGCTTCGCAAAACTTGGAATGTATCGAGCGGTATTACGTTATATGATGTTTCCAGCCGTTGGTAATATTTTCTTTGCCGTACTTATCTCGTCACTCACGTTAATCATGTGCGGATTCTTCTTTCACACCTTTATACCAAGAAGTGTCCCTTTTATTTATGCCGGGTTAGCGATACTGACATTAGGCGGCCCAAGAATAATGATCCGCACTGTTTACGACCAAATGTTCAAACGCCATAAGCCCAATGTGTTTATTTATGGCGCAGGCGCTACTGGTCGTGAACTCGCATACGCTTTGATACATGGTGACGAATACAACCCAGTCGTAATATTAGATGATGACCCGACCAAATCCGGTCAAATTCTATCTGGACTCAAAGTCCACCGTCCCAGCGAATTTGAACACCTTCAATCACTTTATCAACCTGTAAAGCTTCTTTTAGCTATCAACGGTATTAATAAAGGTGCGCGTTTAAGGTTAGTTGAGAAATTATCACACTGGCCTATCGCGATACAATCGGTTCCATCGGTAGAAGATATTGCTGCAGGTAAAGCAACCGCTACTGAAGTCAAAGATCTCGATGTTGCTGATCTATTAGGACGAACACCGATTACCCCAGATAATAACTTATTGACTAAGAATATCTTCGATAAGAGTGTGATGGTTACTGGCGCCGGAGGTTCAATAGGCTCTGAACTGTGCCGTCAAATAATAGCTCAAAAACCAAAAACACTGGTCTTATTCGAGTTAAATGAATATAACCTTTATAAGATCGAGCAAGAGCTAAATGCGACTAAGCATAACCTTAAAAGCCAAACTCAAATTATTACTGCACTAGGCTCAGTTCAAAGACAAAATCGCCTTGAAAAGTTGATGACAAGCTATGAAGTTGACACTTTATATCATGCCGCAGCCTACAAACATGTGCCTCTAGTCGAAGATAATGTTGTAGAAGGGATCCGTAACAATGTATTTGGCACGTTATCCTGCGCGCAAGCCGCGATAGAATGTGGCGTTAAGAATTTCACTCTCATTTCTACAGACAAAGCGGTAAGACCAACGAATGTGATGGGAGCGAGTAAAAGGATGGCGGAGCTCGTTCTGCAAGGTTTAGCAGACAAAGATACCCAAACGACCTTTACTATGGTGCGATTTGGCAATGTTTTAGGGTCTTCAGGTTCGGTTGTCCCATTATTTAAAAAGCAAATCAAATGTGGAGGCCCTGTAACGGTAACCCACCCAGACATCACTCGCTACTTCATGCTTATCCCAGAAGCTGCACAGCTCGTTATTCAAGCAGGAGCAATAGGGAATAATGGCCAAGTATTCGTTCTCGATATGGGCGAACCCGTTAAAATCCTAGACCTTGCAAAACGCATGGTGCACCTAATGGGAATGAAAGAAAAACTAGGCTCAAACTCAGATGAAGGCGATATTGAAATTAAATTTACTGGCCTAAGGCCTGGCGAGAAGTTATATGAAGAACTTTTAATTGGAGATAATGTTGAAGGCACGAGCCACGAAAAAATCATGACAGCTCAAGAGAGCAAACTTAGTTGGCCAGAGATGCAAATTCTCTTAAACGAACTAGATGAATGCTGCCATGATTTTAATGTGGAGTGCATTAGAAGAATATTGCTAGAAGCGCCGACGGGTTATACTCTTAATAAATAGACTCGAATGAGCAAAAGCTAAATCAAACGAACTGTGAAAACAATGCGACTCGAGCAATAGTTAAATAATAAAACTCGGTCGCAAACGCCTATCACCGACAATGCGTATCATAGAGTTCTAGAAACCTTCTGATTACAACTTCATCGCTATATCGAGTTTTAACCTCATTAGCTAGACACCCAGCATAAGATTGATAGCTCGATGGATTAGAAACAATATCCATAATACACTGACTCCACTCCTCCACCGCTGAAGGATCAAGCAGTCGACCATTGATTTTGTCTGATATGAATTCATTACATCCACTCACATTCGATGTCAAAACGACCCGAGCTGTCGCACCAGCCTCTATCAATATCCTAGGGATTCCCTCACCATAACGCGTGGGTAGTGCGACTATGTCAACTGAGTTCAATACTGAAGGCATTTCTTTACCAGCAATAGAACCTAACCACTTAATTTTCCCATCATCAGAGAGCGTCTGAATTTCTTTTTCTGTGTATGAGTTTTTAGAATCTAGGTCAAATAACCCTGCAACCCAAAGCTCGACGTCAATACCTTGTCTTTTCACAGAATCTAGCGCAGACATCAAAGTGTCGAGACCTTTGTCTTTAAGCAGGCGAGCGGCAAACAGTACAATCAATGGCTTACCCCTCTCTAGACAATCCAGAGCGACGGATTTTTCGTAAAAGTGTGACACGTCGACGCCGGCTCCTGCAATGTGTATTAATGGCTGTTTACGACCTATTTGGGCTCTTTCGAAAATAGTTCGATCAGAATTATTTTCGAATATAAATGCTCCCTTATCGGAGTTACCTACCATATAATAGAAACTTGTTACCATTGGTCTTAACAATCTAAACAAGAGGGATTCACTAGAAAAAACGGCACCTAACCCTGTAATACTTTTTAATGAAGAAAGCCTTAACAGATTAGAAACCAAACCACCATATATTGAAGGCTTCACTGTGATACAATGAACTAAGTTCGGCTGTAGATCTTTTAAATGCTTATAAAGCTTGAACAGTGAAACTAGCTCAAGGAACGGATTCACACCGCTTCGGGAAAATGACAGTTCAATACAATTGAATCCGAGCTCTTCAAAGTAACCTCGAATATCCGTACTGGTGAAATGCGTGATTATCGTAATATCATAACCGCTTTTTTTGGCAGCTAAAGCTCTATTTACCCAATGAAGTTTGAAGTACCAATCAACATTGATTATGTAAGTAAGTTTTTTCATAATTCCCATTTAACGATTAAGCTTGTACTATCAGGCCTTAATTCATTCACTTTAATGTCTTTAAGACGATACCTTATGCCTAATATATTTCGACACAAAGCATGGCGGTTTATTAGCCAGATATCTATTGAGTTACTTCTTGTCCCATTAAAGGTTATGTTTAGCATAACGCCAAAACGAAAAAAACAGTGGGTTATAGGTCACCACCATGGTTTCTGTGACAATGCCAAGCTCGTCGCTCAAGAGATAGCAAAAACACGACCAGATATTACATTAATATGGCTTAAATCTAACCCTGAGCATGTGGTTGATAATAACATTATTAGCTGTACTAAATACTCCATACAAGGGATCTACTATCAAATAACATCCAAAGTATTTATTGCCTCGACGGGCTTAAATGACATAGGAAGAGTAACCCCATACTTTAACTGTTACTACTTTAACCTTTGGCATGGTTGGCCAATAAAAAATATTGGACTTGACTCGAAGGAAACGAGCCCATCTAAAAATAAATTAATAAGCACACTATATAACTTGTTATACACTAGATCTAACCAACGTTATCATGCGTTTTTTTGTCATAACCCTGAACAAGAAAAAATATTTCAACAAGCATTTGGGATAAGCGGCGAAAAAACGATTGTTACCGGTTGGCCAAGGTTAAGAAAAATCAACTCAACTAAAATATCCCAACTAACCTTTGCTCCAACTTGGCATATCGATAACAAGACCACACTCAAATTAATTGAAAGCGTCATACAGGCGTTTAACCACCAATCCAATTTAGAATATCTATCGATATGTCTACATCCGTTTGACCGAGAACTAATAGATGAGTTAAATGCTGAATACAATAATGAACATATTAGCTTTAGTTGTGGAGACACAATAGAGAATATCAAAAAGTCAAAACTCGTCATATCTGACTTCTCAAGCATAATAATAGATGCTGCAGTCAGTTATGACTGTGATGTAATTCTCTTTTATAGCGATATAGATAAATACGTGAAAGAACGTGGGATCTATAAAGAATTTTCAGGTTTGATGAATGACCATGTCAACTTGAACAGTTCATTTAACAAATATGACATTAATATCACAACGTCTAACCATAACTGTACAGAAAAAATAATTAATCACATAGACTCATTTGTGAATAATTAACTTTAAAAGTTCACTCGAAGAAGAAGAACTCTTCGTCGCATGGTATCGCTCATAAAAGTAAGACTGCTTTTCCGATAGGGTATTCATTGTAATACTATTTTCAATACTAGACATTAACTGTTCAAAACTTAACAATGGCTCACAAGGTATAGAGTCTCTAAAGTCATGGATAAACCCATGTTCTTTCGTATAAGTATCGAGATCTGGTGTGTATATAATTATCGGTTTTTTCAATAATAGAAAATCAATCCAAATACTAGAATAATCAGTTACCAGTAAATCGGTGTATCTCAACAGAATCATTGGGTTTTTAAAACCAGAGCCATCGATGACATTTTTTGTATTAAGTAGTTTATTGTCACTTGATAGATGTGAAAACTTATGGGCTCGAATAAACAAAAGAATATCGTTATCCGTCAAGTATTTCTCTAGAACAGCAAGTTGGCTTTCATTGAAATTCACAGGTTCATTATCTGTATGACTATCACCACGATAAGTAGGTGCAAATAAAATCACTTTTTTGTACGGCTCTATAAGCGACTCTATAATCTCACTTTCATTATACAGATCTAAGTCAGTTAACTCTTTACGATGACAAGTTAAATAGTCATTTCTTGGTAATCCAAACTTCATTACATTAAAATACGGGACATGCAATGCGGACGACATTAATAAAGCATCATATGGTGATGCAGACACTAAAAGATTAGTATGGTTCGCTTGATCAAGCAAAAATTCGCGTTCAAAGCGATATTCACACAAGAATCTTATGTTCTTTATTGGGCTACCATGCCATACATTGACGGTAGTATGCCTTGATGCGATTAAGCCAGAAGGAAGACTATGATCAAAAATAATAGTCTGAGAACGAGCTAATTTCCATATATTAAGAAATATTGAACGGATACTATGCTTACCAATGTCATTACCGTCTACAATAACAACTTCATCTCGATTTCTAAGCTTTGCATACAGTATTTGTTGATTCGCATCCCAAGAGGTTCTTGGTGTTATATAAAAACAAACCTGATTTTTACTGGGTAAAAGGAAGTCTGAAAACTTCAATACGAGATTAAAAAGCACTTTCAACATGGTTATTTGAACTTTTTAATAATATCTTTTTTCCGATCTGTCGTTGACACACCTTCAGTTCTAGGTAGATACACGACTTCACAGTACTCTTTCAAAAAATCAAATTCCCCTTCCCAATCATCACCGATAACAAAAACATCAATATCGTTTTCTAACACATCTTTTACTTTCTGATCCCATGATGTTTCAGCAATAACTTCATCAACATACTTTATCGCATGAACTATCTCTGCTCTTTCATAATAAGGCTGAGCACAAACTTTATTTTTTGACTCTAAATTGAATTCGTCTGTTGAAATCGCCACTGTAAGGTGACCACCAAGTGCTTTCGCTCTTCTTAAAATATTCAAATGACCAATATGGAATAGATCAAATGTACCGTATGTTAGTATTTTCATTTTTTACCTACTTAAATAAAATGAGTTCTAAGTTTTATTTGGCAGTTAAAGAAAGACTTTAACGCATTATTTGCTAAGCGAA